>NZ_JAMXSL010000007.1:0-83972 GCF_026131715.1 Anaerococcus sp. NML200537
GATTTCATTACCAACATAGTACTTGGACTAAAAAACTAGAAAAGATGAATATAAGGCAAAGTATGTCAAGAAAAGGGAATTGTCTAGACAATTCTCCAATGGAGAACTTCTTTGGAATATTGAAACAGGAAATGTATTATGGAGAAGATTTTAAAAGTTATGATCATTTAAGAAATGAGATTGAAAAATATATAAAATGGTACAATGAGGATAGGATTAAAACAAAATTAAACGGAATGTCCCCTGTTATGTACAGATTACATTCCGCTTAAAATATTATTAAATTATTCCGTGTTTACGGGTTCAGGTCAATGCCTTCTTTTTTTATGTTAATTAAGTTTGGTGCGGGATAGAAGATTTGAACTTCCACGACCTAAAATCGGTCACAAGATCCTTAGTCTTGCGCGTCTGCCAATTCCGCCAATCCCGCTTAGTATCACTATTAAATGATACTATGGTTTTTATCTTTTGTCAAATAATTTTTCCTAAGAAATCTTTAGCCCTGTCTGTCTTTGGATTTGCAAAGAAGTCTTTTGGATCCTTACTTTCTTCTACAATTTTTCCTGCATTCATAAAGATTAGCCTGTTTGATACTTCTCTTGCAAAGGCCATTTCGTGGGTTACTACAAGCATTGTCATGGCATCATTTGCAAGATCTGCCATTAGATTTAGGACTTCTCCTACCATTTCTGGATCGAGGGCGCTGGTTGGTTCATCAAAGAGCATGATTTTTGGATTCATCATGAGAGCTCTTATTATTGCTATCCTTTGCTTCTGACCACCTGAAAGCTCATCTGGATAGGAGTCTTTCTTATCTGATAGACCGATTCTTTCTAGGAGCTCTTTTGCCTTTAATTGGGCTTGCTCCTTATCTAGCTTGCCCCTTAGGACTGGAGCTAGGGTTAGGTTGTCTATTATTGTCAAGTGAGAGAAAAGGTTGAAATTTTGAAATACCATACCTATTTCTTCTCTAAGACTATTTATATTTATATCTTTTACATTTTCTCCTAAAAATAATATCTCGCCGCTATCTATCTCTTCTAGGAGGTTTAGGCTTCTTAAGAAGGTTGATTTTCCTGAGCCTGAAGGGCCAATTATTGATATTACATCACCCTTATTGACTTTTAAGTCTATTCCTTTTAGAACTTCGTTGTTTGCAAAGGACTTGTGGAGATTTTTAACTTCTAACATGTTTTACCTTCCTTTCCATGGCTTTGAAGGCTTGCTCTATTAGAATTACTATAATTAGATAGATTAGAGCTGCCGCAAGGTAAGGGACACTGGCCTTAAAGGTTTTGGATATTATTATTGATGCCCCACGAGTTAGGTCTGCTAGGCCTATGAATCCTGATATTGATGTCTCCTTTAGGAGGGTTATTACTTCATTGCCGAGGGCTGGGAGGGCATTTCTTAAGGCTTGGGGAAGGCTTATCTTAAAAAGTGCTTGGTTATATGATAAGCCAAGGCTTCTTGCTGCTTCTACTTCTCCTTTAGCCACTGAATTTAGTCCGCTTCTTATAACTTCAGACATATAAGCTGCTGAGTTTAAGGTGAAGGTTGCTATGGCAATGATTACCAGGTTATCAAGTCCTACTAGGATTACGTTAAACATAATTAGTAGTTGGATGGTTGATGGAGTCCCCCTTATTATTGTTATAAATAGGCCTGCTAGTTTATCAAGAAGATTAAGGGCAAAGCCTTTTGGATTGTCCCATTTTGGATTTAAGTCTAGCTTGGCTTTTTTTATTATAGCAAGGATTAGGCCTAGGATGAAGGATAATATCAGGGATACTATACTTACTAGAAGGGTTATTTTAAGCCCTTCTAGCAGGTAAACATATAGGTTATCATCTAAGAGATTTGTCTTAATTAAGTCAAACATCAGGGCCTACTTATATTTTTTGACGATTTCTTCGATTGTGCCATCGTCTTGTAGTTCTTTGATAGCTTTATTTATTATCTCTTTTGCTTCATCTTCTTCCTTACCAATAGCAAAGGCATAGTCTTCAGATTCGTAGTCAGCTTCCATGATTTCTAGGTCATCATTGGCAGCTAGGAATTTTTCTGCTGAAGTTTTGTCCATTAAGATTGCATCGACTTTTCCATTTTGAAGGGCAAGAACTGCATCAGGATATTTGGCAAAGGCGGATACTTTATCAAATTCTTCTTCAGCTATCTCATTTCCTACTGTACCAAGTTGGCTACCAATTGTTTTATCTTTTAGGTCATCTTTTGATTTGATTCCGCTATCTTTCTTTATTAAGAAAATTTGAGTGCTTGATGCGTAAGTATCTGTAAAGTCAACATTTTCAAGCCTTTTTGGATCTACTGTCATACCAGCAGCACCTATATCGGCCCTGCCTGAACCAATTGATGCTATGATGTTGTTAAAGTCCATATCTTTAATTTCTACGTCAACTTTCAATTTTTCGCCAATGGCCTTTACAATTTCTGGGTCGATACCAACAATATCTTCTCCATCATAAAATTCATATGGGGCAAAGTCCGCACTTGTTGCTACAGTTAATTTTCCATCTGCAAGGATACCTGGTAATTTATCTGCGCTTTCTGCTTCCTTAGCATCCTTAGTATTATTATTTGATCCACATCCTGTCATTAGTCCTGCTAATAGGACACCGATTAATAGTTTTTTCATTATAAATTCCTTTCTTTTTTGGGCATAAAAAAAGCTCCTCCCTATAGGGACGAGTTTACCGTGTTGCCACCCAATTTTTCTTATTTCTCACAAAATAAGACTTAATAAGTACTATCATACCTTATGCTGTAAGGGGCACACCCCTAAGGCCCTACTCTTAGTTCAGGTCTTAAGCTCAAAGACTCTCTTCATCTTACCCTTACCTGTCTTCTTCCACTGTACAAGACTCGCTAGAGGATTTATGTAAGATTACTCTTCCTATCATCGCTTGTTATGCTTTATTATATACCCTTTATTTTTCCTGTCAAGCTATTTAGATAAAGTATAGAAAAAATAATCATAAAGGATATAATAATTTTGAGGTATATATGATTAAAAAATGTTTTGCAAAAGTGAATCTAAGCCTTGATATTCTAAAGAAGAGAGCCGATGGCTATCATGATATAGATACAATCATGGCAAGGATTAGCTTATATGATAAGTTAGAAATTAAAAAGACAGGGACAAGTGAATTTGAGTACCAGTCTAATATAGATTTAGGTCATCTGACAGATAATTTGATCTACAAGGCTTACAAAAAATTAGCTCCTTTAGCTTATGAGAAGGGAGAAGACCTAGGAGTAGCTATCAAACTTAAGAAAAATATTCCCCTTGCAGCAGGCCTTGCGGGAGGGTCTACAGATTGTGCGGAAACCATTAAGGCCTTAAATGAGCTCTGGGACCTGGGTCTTTCAAAAAAAGAAATGGCTGAGCTTGGAAAAAGCCTAGGGGCTGATATTCCATTTTTCTTTGAAGAAAGCCTGGTAAGGGCTGAGGGAATTGGCGAGATAATAACACCTTTTACCAATAAAGTTAAGATGAAACTCCTCCTTATAAATGATGGGACAGAAATCGCATCATCTTATGTCTATAAGAGAACAAAAACCTATGGTCATATTGATAATGAGGCAATCATTTGTGGTTTAGAAAAGGGTAAGTCTGAGATAATCGATAGTTTTGAAAATGTGATGGAGGAAGTAGTCCTCAGAGATTTTCCTCACTTAAATACTATCAAAGAAAATATTTTGGCCAACGGAGCTTCTAGGGCCCTTGTTTCAGGTTCTGGAGCAACTGTATTTGGGATTTTCTTTGATGATGAGACTCTTGATAAGGCCTATGAGAATCTCAAAGATGTCTATGACTTTGTAGAAAAGGTGGACCTTATAGATGACTAATATAGGCGTGTTTGATTCAGGATTAGGCGGAATTGCTGTTTTAAATGAGCTAGCCAAGAAAAATGACGCCAATTTCTATTATCTAGGTGATAACCTAAGGGTCCCTTACGGCAATAGGCCAAAAGAAGAAATTAAAAAATTTGCTATAGAGCTTGTCACATTTTTAGAAAGATTTGATATAGACTTCTATATAATTGCTTGCAATACAATCTCAGTTACTTGCAAGGATTACCTTATAGAGCATTTCAAAAAGAAATTTATTGCCATTACAGATATGGCTGTTGAGGCAAGCCTTGAATATGAGGGAGATTACCTAGCCCTTGCCACCAAGGCCACAATATCAAGTCATTATATAAAAAATAAGATAGAGGCAAAAAAAGATGCCACAGTCTATGAAATGGCAGCTCTTAAGCTTGTAGATTTAATCGAAGAGGGATATCTTGAGGGACCTGACCTTGATGAGACACTTAGAGAATATTTATATCCTGCCAATGACAAGGCTCTTGAAAATATAATTCTAGGATGCACTCATTACCCGCTGATTAAAGACCAAATACAAAAAAATCTCACTTGCCAGGCAAATATCATAGATCCTGCAATTTATTTAGCAGATAAATTAGACCTAAGATCTGGCGAAAAAGGGGTAAATATATTTATGACAAAGAAATCAGCCAAGACAGAAAGACTGATTGACCAAATAATGGAAGTTGATTACAAATTAAATTACCTAGGAGATATCAAATGATTTATGCAATAATGGATATTGGTTCAAATACCGTAAGGCTATCAGTTTATAAGGAAAAAGATGGCGAAGCTATTAATCTATTTTCAGAAAAAGAGCAAGTTTCTCTAAAATCTTTCGTTAAAAAGGGCAGGCTTACAGAAAAGGGCATTTCAAGACTCTTACACACTTTAGGGAAATTTAAGGCAGTTGTGGATAATTTTGATGATATTGATGGTGTTTATCCTTTCGCCACAGCTACTGTAAGGGATGTGGCAAATAGGGCAGATGTCTTAAATCTGATCAAGGATAAGCTGGACCTAGATGTAGAAATACTTTCAGGCGAAGAAGAGGCTAAGCTTGCCTTTGTAGGTGCGGCTATTTCAACAGAAGTAGCAGAGGGTGTACTTACAGATATAGGTGGCGGTTCTTCAGAAATTGTCCTAATTGATCAAGGAAAGGTTATAAAATCAGTTTCCTTGTCAATTGGCTCTTTATCAGCCTTTAATGACTATGTCGATGGCTTATTTGCAGACAAATCTGATAAGAAAGAAATTGAAAAACGCATTGATCAGCTTCTTGAAGATAGCCTTATGTATGCAGAAGATCAAAAAATTCTTGCAGCAGTAGGTGGATCTGCTAGGGCTAGCTTAAAATTCTACAAGGAATATTATAAGCTTGATGATAGCGTTAGAAGCATGGATGCAAGCGAATTTAATAAGATGCTTAAGGAAATCTTAAAGGCAGATGACAGGTCTAAGCTAGATATGATTCTTGCTGTCAAACCTGATAGGGTTCACACTCTCTTGCCAGGAATGATAATTTTAAATAAAATTTGTAAATTTTTCTCAATCGATACAATAAATGTTAGCCAAACAGGTGTTAGGGAAGGGTATGTCTATAGCAAACTTTTAGGAAGGAAATAGCTATGACAGATATAAGCTTTACGCAAAATAGGGAGTTATCTTGGCTTGAATTTAACAAAAGAGTCATAGATGAAGCAAGGGATAAAAATGTGCCCCTACTTGAAAGGTTTAAGTTTTTATCCATATATGACAGTAACTTGGAAGAATTTTTTATGGTAAGGGTAGGATCTCTCACAGACCTATCTCACCTTAAAAAAGAACCTGTAGATGGCAAGTCAAAGATGACGGCCAGCCAGCAGATTGATGCGATTTTAGCAAAACTTGTACCAATGTATGAACAAAAGGATGATATCTACGAAGACCTTGTTTATGACTTGGCTGAAGAAGGGATAAAAATATCAAGAGTAAAAGATTTATCAGAAAGAGAGAAGAGTAGTTGTCAGATTTATTTTGATTCAAAAATCGAACCTATTCTTTCCTTTCAGATAATAGATAGGGTCCACCCAATGCCAAGACTCGCAAACTTAAGCCTTTCGGTAGTGTTTGATCTAGAAAAAAAGAAGGTCAAAAGTCAAAGTCCAAAGGAAACAGTCGGAATAATTTACGTACCTGATAGGCTAGATAGGTTTGTTAGAATATCTGAATCAAATTATGTTTTTATCGAAGATATAATCAAAGAATTTGGAAAAGAAGTCTTCGAAGGATACAAATGCCACAATTCCTATGTTATAAGCCTAACTCGCAATACCGATATAAGTTTTGATGATGATGATTACGATGTTGATATGGATTTTAGGTCCTATATGAAGGGAAAACTTAAAAAAAGAAAGAGGCTAGAACCAGTTAGGTTAGAGGTTGACAAGGACTTAAGTCTTCTGGATGTAGATTTTTTATGCAAAAGCTTCGCTTTAGACAAAAAATCAATCTTCACATCAAGAACACCTATGCAATTAGGCTTTATCTATGATTTTATAAGTGCCCTTCCAGAAGATTTTCAAAAAGAACATTCATTTGAAGAATTTAGCCCACAAGCATCAGCCATGGTTGATCCTCAAAGGCCAATGATAGAACAAATTCTAGAAAAGGACTTAATTTTATCATATCCTTATGAGTCAATGGATCCTATGATAAGACTTTTAGAAGAGGCAGCAGAAGATCCAAGCGTAGATTCCATAAAGATAACCTTATATAGGATAGCCAAGGATTCAAAGATTGCAGCAGCTCTAATAAAGGCAGCAGAGGCAGGCAAGGAAGTCATCGCCCTAATGGAATTAAGGGCAAGATTTGATGAGAACAATAATATCTTGTGGTCGTCAAGGCTAGAAGAGGCTGGTTGTAAGATTGTATATGGCTTTGACCACTACAAGTGCCATTCAAAAGTATGTCTAATAACCAGGTATGAAAATGAAGAAATATCCTTTATTTCACAAATAGCTACAGGAAATTACAACGAAAAAACAGCCAAACTCTACACAGATTTTTCCTTCATGACAAGTGATATGGTAATTGGCCAAGATTGCAAAGATCTTTTTGATAATATCCTGATTGGAAATCTCGAAGGTACTTATAAAAAGCTCTTGGTTGCCCCAAAATCAATGCAGGTAGGACTATATGATCTAATAGATGATCAGATAGATAAGGCCCAAAGGGGAGAAGAAGCCTATATAAGGTTAAAAATGAATTCCATTTCTGATAGGGTTTTAATTAATAGGCTGGCAAGGGCATCTCAAGCAGGAGTTAAAATAGAAATGATGGTAAGGGGCATAACTTGCATCCTGCCAGGAATTGAAGGTAAAACTGACAATCTTGAAATTTACCAAGTAGTGGGAAGGTTTCTAGAACATCATAGAATCTATCAATTTGGCAAGACTAATCCAAAAATTTATATATCATCAGCTGATTTTATGACAAGAAATATTAGAAATAGGATGGAAGTAGCTGTTCCAATAGAAGATTGTAGGATAAAGAAATATATATTAGACTTCACCAATCTAATGTTTTCTGATGATGTAAAGATGAGAAAAATGGATAGGTCAGGTTTTTATAAAAAGGTAGACAATATTAAAAATATTAATGCTCAAGAAGTTCTTATGATAAAATCCATTGAAGCTTCTAAAAATGTAAAAAATAAAAATCAATCAGACAATAATATAAATATCAATAAAAAGATTGATAAAAAATTGCAAGAGAAAAATATGAAAAACAGAAGCTTTTTAAGCTATATCGTATCAATTTTTAAGAAATAGTCAAAATAAAACTAAAAAATGTAAAAATCCGACAAATAAGTCGGATTTTTCTTATAAAACATCAAAAAATCCACATTTTGCCCTAGGTTTTTTTTCCAAAAGATGTTATAATGAATATAGCAAATGGTAAAACAGCGCTAAAGCTATGAATTGAAATATATTTATAATTATGCAAAATTTTACTTATCCAAAAGACTCACAAAAATATTGAAATAAATAGAGGATTGAAAATGTCAAACAAAGGAATAAGAGAGCTTAAGAGACGCAAAAGACGCGAAGCAAGAAAGAAAAGAAAAAGGGCGATTTTGCTTGGGGTAGGTGCACTACTTACAATCACCACCATCAAATTTGCCATACCTGAAAAAGATACCTACCAAATCAAAAGGCCAAGTGAATACAGAATGGCTTCAGGTGATCTTGTTAGAGCAACTAACGAAGATAAGAAAAAGCAAGAACGTGATGTTCATGTAGCCACAGAGATTGGTTTTAAAGATACAGATATAGCAGATGAGCTAAAAATAGAAGATAGCTCATACCAAGATCAATTAATTGAATATGTCAAATGCATGCAAACCCAATATGCCTACCAATTTCCTAATGATTATTCAAAAACAGATAAGTTCATTAAGGAAGGCGCATATTTAGGTTTTTATGGCTGTGAAAATGGCTTTGCCAAAGTAAAGATAGATGATACCTATTATTATGTAAATAAATATGGACTTGCAAGGCTAGACAAAAATGAACAGATAAAGGTTGTAAATGGCTTAGCCTATGTAAGTGAAGCCTACCCACTATCAGCTAATTTTGATCCAGGGGTAGATAAGACAGCCAGACGTGCTTTTGAGACAATGCGTCAAGATATGGCAAGGGAAAACCTAGACCTAAGGATAGCATCTGATTATAGAGGCTATGATCTTGAGCAAAAAATGTTTGAAGCAGGTGAGGTAGATGCCTCAAAACCTGGCACAAGTGAGCACCAACTAGGTGTGGCCTTTGATTTTTTTACCGAAGGCAGCAAATATAACGATAAATTTGAAGCGACAGCTCAATACAAGTGGTTAGCAGATAATGCCTATAAATACGGCTTTATCGAAAGATATCCAAAGGGCAAAGAAAACATAACTCACCACAAGGCCCAACCATGGCACTTTAGATTTGTGGGTGTTGAAAATGCCAAAGAGATCTATGATAACAAGCTAACCCTTGAAGAATTCTTAAAAATTAACTAGGAGGAAATATGAAAGCAATCAATACAGAGAAAGCACCAGCAGCAGTAGGAGCATACGTACAAGCAATAGCAACAGATAATTTAATATTCACATCAGGCCAACTCCCATTAGATCCAGCAACAGGAGAACTTGAAAGTGATATCAAAAAGGCTACAAAAAGAGCTCTAGAAAATATCAAAGCTATAGTAGAAGAAGCAGGTTCATCAGTTGATAAAATAATAAAATGCAATGTATTTTTAGATAAAATCGAAGACTTCGCAGCATTTAATGAAGTATACGAAGAATTCTTCGGTGACCACAAACCAGCAAGATCTGCCCTAGAAGTAGCAAACATACCAAAAGGAGCAGTAATAGAAATCGAAGCTATAGCCTTGTCCTAACGAACATGTAGTTTGAGTTATGGAAATCCTTATGTGGAGGTTCGAACTTGTCTTTATTTTTTGAAAAAAATAAGCAGAAAGTTCAGCCGATACTATAGCCTTGTCCTAACGAGAACGAAGTTCGAGTTATGGAAATACTTATGCAGAGGTATGAACTTGTCCTCTTTTTCTGAAAGAAAATGAGCAGAAAGTTCCACCGATGCTATAGCCTTGTCCTAATTTGTCCTGAAGGAAAATTATGGAAAGACTTATGTGGAGGCTTGAACTTATCTTTATTTTCTGAAATAAAATAAATAGAAAGTTCTGCCGATACTATAGCCTTGTCCTAACGAACACGAAGTGTGAGTTATGGAAAGACTTATGTGGAGGCTTGAACTTGTCTTTATTTTTTGAAAAAAAATAAGCAGAAAGTTCAGCCGATACAAAAGCTTCAATTAAAAAAGGTTTTGGCAAAAACAGGTTAGTTACGCCCAATTTTGAGTGAATTTTCATAGAATTTGTGGATACATTTCAATAATTTTGTCAAAGCAATTTGAGTTCAAAAAATGCTTATAAAATGAGATTTTTAGCTTTTTTGATAATAAAATCATTTGATGATTTATTTTATGAGTCATCAAATAAATTGTTTAAAAATTCTCATTATATAAAACTAAATCTAATAAAAAACAAAGTTGACCCAGCAGGGTCATTTTGTTTTTGTGGAAATTGAAAATAAAGTTAGAGGAGATAGAGATGGACCAGGATTGTGGATTTAGAAAAGGTAATAAGCGGTTTAGGTATAGGGCTGCTGCCATTATAGTCGAAGATGATTGCGTTTTGTTTGCGGGAAATGAAGCTAATGACTATTATTACTCCATAGGTGGAGGAGTCCATCATGGAGAAAGTTCTGAAGAAGCTGTAAAAAGAGAAGTATTCGAAGAAACAGGAATCGATTATGAGGTGGATTATCTGGCTATAATTCATGAGAATTTCTTTGTAGGAAGTTCTACTTTAGAAGGCGCCCTTTGCCATGAGATTTGCTTTTATTACATGATGAAGCCTAAGGGCAATAAGAATCTTAAGAGTAATAGCTACACCATGGAGGGACTTAAAGAATCCATGCACTGGATTCCTATTGATGAACTTGATAACTATAAGGCATATCCGTCTTTTATGAAAGAATATCTTAAGTCAGATCATTGCGGCCTAGAACATATAATTACAGATGAAAGATCCTAAGATTTTTTGCTAGTTTCTTAAGATATCCTCTTTATTTAGTAAAAATTTTCATTAATAAAAAAATTGATCAACTAAAAACTTATTTATAAGGAAAGTTTCGATTTTCATTGACAAAAAAATCATTTTATACTAACATAGGTATAGACAAGGGAGTTCTTTAAAGATCTGAGAGGAAGTTAATCTTCGACCTTAGCTGATTTGGATAATGCCAACGTAGCTAGTCGCAATCTTTTTTATGAGTTAATTCTTATCATGAATTTTTTTGAAACAGTCTTTGTGCTGTTTCTTTTTTTATTTCACTTTTATCTTTGATTAAACTTTCTTGTGAAGATCGTTTAGCGGTAGATCGGGCAGACCACTTTCTATCGCTTAAGAAAAGATGCTTACAAATAAAGGTTGTAATTTAAAAAGAGATGAGCATTTACCACTTTAAATAATGCAGTGGAGGCGCTGGAATCTAAGTTTTTAGTTGACTTAGGTTTTTATAGGCTAAGTGGAGGATATAATTGTAGCAAGAATTTATCGCTATTTTTAATACCTTGCACCAAATTTCAAAGATATAGGAGGAGAATTTGTTGAGTCTATAGAAAAAATTAGCCAATATATAAAAATTAGACCCAAACTCCTCAAAAGGAGAGTAAAATGAAAGAAAAAAACAAAACTTATATCATGATAACTTTATCCATGTTTGTAACAATTGGAGTAGTAATTTCACCCATCCTCAGATTTGAAGGCTTTGCGCCAACGGTTCACTTTGTAAATATAGTTTGTTCAGTCTTTATGGGACCTTGGTATAGCCTTGCAAATGCAATCCTCACTGCCTTTATCAGGATGACTTTTTTAAGTATTCCACCACTTGCAGTGACTGGCCAAGTATTTGGGGCTGTCCTTTCTGGAATTTTATATAGAAAGACCAAGGGCTCAATAATAGCAGCAGTCATAGGTGAAATAATAGGAACAGGAATAATCGGGGCAATAATATCAGCACCTGTAATGACCCTATTTTTGGGAAATAAAAACATTGCCCTATTCTACTATATACCAAGCTTTTTTATAGCAACTCTCTTAGGAGGATCAGTAGCTTTTATTTTCCTAAAGACCCTCCAAGGTTCAAATATGCTGATAAAGATACAAAATTCTTTAGGAATCCAAGCTTATGAAAAATCTAAAAGACCTAGTAAAAATTAGGGCAGAGATAAGAAAAAAAGAACCCCTAATCCATGCCATTACCAATCCCATAGCCATAAATATGGTTGCAAATTCAATCTTATTTGTGGGTGCTAAGCCAATTTGCGCTGAGCATCCACAAGAGATGGAAGATATAACCCCAAAGGCAGATGCCCTATCAATAAATCTGGGCAATATCAACCAGCAAAGAATGGAAGCCATGGATAGGGCATCTTTTTTTGCAAGTAAGAAGGGTCTACCTATAGTAATAGACCTGGTAGGAATTGGGGCGAGCAAGTTAAGACTTAACTTTGCTAAAAATTTATTTGATAAATATAAATTTTCTTTACTCAAGGGTAATGCCTCAGAAATTATAGCCCTAGCTAAGGGAGCTTCTTCTGCCAAGGGAGTCGATGTTGGTAAAGATGATGAGGATAAGAGCCTAGAATATTTGATAAAAACTTGCCAAGCCTTAAGTAAGAAATACCAGGCGGCAGTTCTTCTTACTGGTAAGATTGATATTTTGGTAAAAGATAATAAGTATTACCTAATAGAAAATGGTTGTCCAGAACTATCTAATATAACTGCAACAGGCTGCATGCTTACAGGCTTAATTTCAGCCTTTATAGCGGTGACCGATGTCATAAATGCAAGCCTACTTGCCATGCTAATTATGGAAATCGGTGCAGAAATGTCGGATAAAGATAAGCCTTACAGCTTTTTTGTAGATCTTATGGATAAGATTGGGACAATAAGTGATGAAATTATAATTGATCATGCAAAAATCAAGGAGGGAGAAATTTGAAAAAATTATATCTGGTGACAAATTCTGATAAATACACAGAAGAAGAATTTCTTAGAAGAATAGAGGAGGCACTTAGGGGAGGAGTGGATATCCTCCAACTTAGGGAAAAGGAAAAAACTGATGGGGAAATACTTGACCTTGGCAAAAAGGTCAAGGCCCTTTGTGATAAGTATAAGGTCCCTATGCTAATAGATGATAAGCCACATTTAGCCTGGGCCCTGGCTTGTGGGGTCCATGTTGGAGAAGATGATATGCCAGTTGGCCTTTGCAGGAAGCTTTTAGGGCCTGATGCCCTAATAGGAGCAACAGCCAAGTCGGTAGAAAAGGCCAAAGAGGCAGAGGAAGCTGGTGCTGATTATTTGGGAGTGGGGGCGATTTTTGAAACCAAAACCCATGTCAAAACCAGAAGGACCTCTGTAGAAACTCTAAAAGAAATCAAGGAAAAAGTAGCTATAGATGTCTATGCTATAGGCGGCCTTAATTTTGATAATGTAGATGTCTTAGAAGGATCTGCTGTCGATGGTATTTGTGTCGTAAGGGCTATAATGGATGCAGAAAATGTTTACGAAGAGACAAAGAAATTAAAGGGAAAAATAGAAGAAATTTTATAATAAGAACCCCAGGGCCAATCATTTTTAAGGATAGACCTGGGGTTTTGTTAATAAGAAAATATATTAGATTTCTGTATTTTTGATATCTTCAGCTATAACCTTAGCAAGTTCTTTAAGTTCTGCTATTTGTGGTTCTTTTACTGCTGAATTTATTTTTACATCTTCGCCGATGTATTTACATTTAGCCGGCTCTAAGATTTCTTTTGAAATCTCAAGGGATTTTCCGCCCCATGACCAGTTGTTTAAGAAAGAAACTGTTCTATTTTTATAGCCTGTACCTACAAGCTCTCTTAGGAAGGCATCCATTTTGTAATAAAGACCAGCATTGTAGTTGATTGGTGCAAATACTTGGTGGCTGAATCTATGGCAATCTGCTATTGGATATGATGGGTCCCAATCACTTACATCATATAAAACTATGTCTTCTACACCAAGCTTAGCTAGCTCTGCGGCAAGGATATCACTTGCTTGTTCTGTATCTCCATACATTGATGAGAATACTATAGCAACACCCTTATCTTCTGGAATAAATCCTGCCCAACGGCTGTATTTTTCAAGGATAAATTCGATTGATTCTTTATCCTTATAAACAGGTCCGTGTAGTGGTAGGATAGTGTTGATTGGAAGTCCTTCTACCTTTTTAAATAGGTTTTGAACCATCTTGCCTTGTTTACCAACTATATTTATATAGTAACGTCTAGCTTGTTCTAGCCAGTCACCCTTGTGGATAACCTTGCTAGCTTCGATATTACCAGCTATAGCATTGAAAGCACCAAAGGCATCTGCTGAGAAGAAGAGTCCTTCGTTTGTTTCATAGGTCATAAATACTTCTGGCCAGTGAACCATTGGAGCAAATACAAATTTAAGATTTCTCTTACCAATATTTAGCTCATCGCCATCTTTGATTTCATAATACCTATCTTTGAAATTATCATTATAGAATTGTTCGTATAATTTAAATGTTTTTGCATTACCAACAAATTTACAATTTGGGTATTCCTTTAGGACAAAGTCTATGTTTCTGCAGTGATCAGGTTCCATGTGGCTTATAACTATATAATCAAGATCTTCACCATCAAGAGCAGCCTTGATGTTTTCTAGATATTGTCTAGTAAAGGCTCCCTCAACAGAATCCATTAGAACATTTTTCTCATCCTTGATTACAAAAGAGTTATATGAAACTCCATTTGGAACTTCAAACATATTCTCAAATCTTGCAATTCTGCGGTCATTTACTCCGACCCAGAATATATTATCAAGTACCTCTATTATATTGTACATACGCACTCCTTTATTATTATTTCAACTTAACTATACCTGTTTTTTGAGAAATAGAAACATTTTCTTGACAATAAATAAACAATTGCAAATAATTATCATTTTTATGTTTGGATTGATAAAATATGGGTATCATTTTATTAGGATATAAAAGTTATAACACTTTATACAATATAATTTATCTAATGAAAATAAAAGGAGAGTATATGTCATTTAATTTACCAAGAGATTTAGAAGAATTTAGAAAAGTCGTTAGGGCTTTTGCTGAGGAAAAGGTTAAACCTATAGCCTTTCACTTAGACCAGACTAAAGAATTCCCTGCAGAAATTGTAAAGGAAATGGGTCAAATGGGCCTTATGGGAATACCTTTCGATGAAAAATACGGTGGAGCAGGCTTAACTAACGAACACTATTCTATAGCAGTCGAAGAACTATCAAGAGTAGATGGTGGCGTAGGTGTAATTTGTTCAGCTCATACCTCACTAGGTACATGGGGAATCAATGAATTTGGTACTGAAGAACAAAAAGAAAAATATCTAAGACCTCTTGTAGATGGAACTTATATCGGTGGTTTCGGTCTTACAGAAGACAATGCTGGTTCAGACTCAGCAGGAACAGAAACAACTGCAGTAGATAAGGGAGATTACTACCTATTAAATGGTAAGAAAATCTTTATAACAAACGCACCAGAAGCCCAAACCTATCTAGTAACAGCAGTTACAGAACCAGGCAAGGGTAATCACGGTATATCAATGTTTATAGTTGATAAGGACTTTGAAGGTTTTACCTTCTCAGAACCATACGACAAACTAGGTATTAGATCATCAATTACAGCTGAGCTTCACTTTAAAGATGTAAAAGTTCCAAAAGAAAACCTACTTGGTGAACTAAACAAGGGCTTTAAATACGCAATGATGATCCTTGATGGTGGTAGAATTGGTATAGCAAGTCAAGCCCTAGGTATAGCTCAAGGTGCTTATGAATCAGCTCTAGAATACTCAATGAATAGAATTCAATTTGGTAAGGCAGTAGGTCATTTCCAATACAACTCTTTCACCCTAGCACAAATGGCTACAGAGCTTAAGGCAGCTAGACTATTAGTTTATGATGCAGCTAAGAAGAAAGATGCTCACGTAAAAGGCTACGGTAAGGATGCTGCAATGGCTAAACTTTACGCATCAGACCTTGCTGAAAAACTTACATCTAAAGCCCTACAACTATATGGTGGTTCAGGCTTCATCAAGGGTGTAGATGTAGAAAGACACTACAGAGACGCTAAGATTACTCAAATTTATGAAGGAACAAATGAAATCATGAAACTTGTAATCTCAGGCTATATCCTTCCAAAAGATAAGACAGCTAAAAAGGTTGAAAAACCAGTAGCTCAAGAAGCAGAAAAGAAACAAGAAATCTTCACAGGAGATCCAAAAGAAGCAGCTAAGAAATTAGTAGCAGCTCTTGTAGCTGATGGTTATAAACTAAAGGCCGAACCAGTAGACCTAGAAGGCTCAGTTGAAGAAGCTGACAGGGTAGTAGCTATAGGTATGGGTATTGGTGAAGAAGGCAACGTAGAAATTGCTAAGAAGCTTGCAAATCTAACAGGTTCAGTACTAAGCGGATCAAGACCAATAGCAGAAGTTAAAAAATATATACCACTTAGACAATATATCGGACTTTCTGGTAGGAAATTTAAGGGAGACCTATATATAGGAATTGGTATATCTGGAGCAATGCAACACTTAAAGGGAGTAGAAGAAGCTAAAACTGTTGTAGTAATAAACAATGATGAATCAGCTAAGTTCTTCAAACACGCTAAATACGGTATAGTTGGTGACTTCCACAAGGTTGTTCCTGCCCTAATCGAAGAAATAGAAAAACTATAAAAATTTTAAGATGGGCCCTCCGGGGTCCTCTTTTTTTATCCATAAGGGGTAAAATAAGATTAGGTGATAAAATGAAAAGAAAAATAAAAATTACGGCTAAAAATTTCCCACTAGCTTTTGGAAATGTAAAAGCCAATCTTAAAAAAATAAAAGAAATAATTAAGAATTGTGAAGAAGAGAAAGTAAATATTCTATGTTTGCCAGAGCTTTGCCTAACAGGGGCAAGCCTTTACGACTCATATTTAGAAGGCGACCTTCTAGAGGCGGCTGAAAATGGCCTAAGGGACTTAGTAGAATTTAGTAAGAACTTTGATTTGGCCTTTACTATAGGTCTACCAATTAAGACAAAATTTGGTATTTACAATGCGGTAGCCCTAATTAAGGGTGGAGACCTACTTGGACTTGTGACTAAGTCTGAACCTAAAAATTATGAAAAATCCATATTTTCTGATAAGCCAGAGGGAACATTTAGGGCTTTTGACTACGAACTAGATTACGAACCTTTTGTAAATTTCATATCAGGCCTTAAAATAGGAATATCTGTAGGTGAAGATGACTTTGCATCCTACCCAAAAGCCTTTGACCTTAAAAAAATGGGAGCTGATATTATTCTGAATCCATCAGCTTTTACTAGAACAATTGGCTCTGATGATGATCTTAGAAAGGATATAGAGTATTTATCAAAAGACCTTATCTATGTTAACGCCTCAGCAGGCCCTGGTGAGTCTTCAACAGACTTTGTCTATAGTGGATCAAAAATTCTAGCCAAAGACGGTGAAATTTTAGAGGGGGATACAGGAATATTTCTAATGGACATCCAGGAAATAGAATATGAGCCAAACTTCCATAATTTTACAGAAGAGAAGGTAGATGTAGAAAAATTTCCATACCTACCTAAGGAAGAATTTTCTTATGAATTTATGAAGGAAACCCTAGAAATAGGTGCCCTTGGCCTAATAAAAAGACTTGAGGCAATAGGTGCTGATAGGGTATTTCTAGGCCTATCAGGCGGCCTTGATTCGACTATGACCCTCCTTATCATAAATAAGGCCTATGACCTAATGGGTCTTGATAAGGATAAAATAGGCATTTACACCATGCCAGCCTTTGGCACAAGTGATAGGACCAAGTCAAATGCCTATAAGCTTGCAAAAAGCCTAGGACTTGACCTAAAAGAAATAAATATTAGCAAGTCTGTAAGTGCGCACCTTGCTGACATTGGTCACGATGGGATAACAGCAGACACAGCCTATGAAAATGCCCAGGCCAGGATGCGTACCCAAGTCCTCTTTAACCTAGCCAATATGTATGGTGGAATCGTAATAGGAACTGGAGACTTATCCGAGTGCATGCAGGGCTTTGCCACCTACAATGGCGACCACATGTCAAATTATTCCTTAAATGCTACCCTAATGAAAACTGAGCTTAGGTATATAATTAAATCCTATGCCCACTTTACAGATAATAAGGACCTAGCAGAAGTCCTAACTGATATTTTAGAAACTCCAGTATCTCCAGAGCTTAAGAGCGAGGATAAGGGAGAAATAAGCCAAAAAACTGAAGAAATCATAGGGCCTTACGAGCTAATAGATTTCTTTATTTACCAACACTTGACCTACCATAAAAAGGCTAAGGAAATCCTAGCTGATGCAATAATTGCTTTTGCTGATAAATATGATGAAAAAACTATAAAAAAATGGTTGATATCATATTTTAAACGCTTTACAGCAAGCCAATTTAAAAGGTCATGTGCAGTAGATGGGCCAAATATCACAGGCAGGTCCTTTTCACCAAGAGCAGGCTTCAGGATAGCCTCAGATATGTCAGCTAAGATGTATTTGGAGGATTTAGCAGATGAAAACTAAAAATAAGGTAATTTTGGCAAGCCTTGCACTAGCGGCAGGGCTTGGCCTAAAATACAACCACGACCAGTGCTTTGTAGCCAGGGAAAAGACAGAAACTTTCTACTCTGATAAGGTCGAATCAGATATAAAAATAACCCATATAAGTGACTTCCACTCAAATGTCCTAGTGAATCTAGAGGAAGTTCTAGGAAATATAAAAAAATTTGACCCAGACTTAATATTTTTAACCGGGGATATGATAGATTATCCTACAGATTCTAAAATAGAAAGGACCATGTATTTTATCAACAAGCTAGATGAGCTTGGCATAAAAACATACTTTGTAAGCGGCAACCACGAAGAAGCAAGCCAAGATTCAGAAAAATTCTATGCCCAGATCCAGGATTTAGGCATAAGATTTATGCAAAATGAGGGAGAAAAGATTAAAATAAGAGATAATGACCTATATATTTATGGGACAAGTTATTTTGGGGCAAATCTTGCAGCCTTTGATCCAAGTGAAAATTCCTTAAACCTAGTCTTATCTCATTTTTCAAAGAAAATCAGGGATAAGTATGACCCAAGAATTGATTTTATATTTTCAGGTCACACCCACGGAGGCCAGGTAAGAGCACCTTTTATAGGAGCACTAGTTGCGCCAGGTGAGGGTTATTTTCCAAAATACGATAGGGGAGAATTCAAATACGGCTCATCCACAATCTATATAGAAAGTGGCCTAGGCAACACCTTCTTGCCACTGAGGTTTCTAAACCCAATCTCCTACACAAACATCACAATCAAGCGTCCTTAGTTTAATGGCAAAATAGGGGTGTCCGAAGCCCAAGATCAGGGTTCGATTCCCTGAGGGCGTGCCAAAGAAAAAGAACTGCACAAAATGACCGAATCCCAAATCAGCAATACTGATGGGATTGGTCAGTTGATGCAGTTCTTTTATTTTGCTGGCCTAAAACCAGCTTTTTTTGCTTCTTCTTCGCTATCAAAAATTATGGCGTTTTTATCTTTCGTGTTTTTATAGCCATAACTTCCCTCTAGGTGGTAGAGGCCTGAGTTTTTGTTGACTTTTACCTTTTTCTTGGTATTTTCCTCTCTACTTGACCAGATTCCTATAGCCTTATCCATGGCTTGATTTTCTAGGGCTTCTAGCTGGTCTTGGTATTTGGTATCTGGCTTATAAAAGTTAGAAAAGGCAAGTCCTTCCTTAACCAGGATTCCATTTAAAGTTTTTTTGCCAATATCATCTGTGTTGGGGTTTACTACTGGCTTTTCTAGCCAGATATAACGCAAAAGTCTGTCGTACTTATCCCTGTCTGATATATCTTTTTCTAGGTAAATTTCCCTATCTTTTAGAGCTTTTTCTGTAAAATCTTTGGCCTCTGGTCCCATAAATTCATCTGGATGGTCTCTATTTGCAATCTCGGGTGTATTAATTCCAACAAAGCGGACTTTTTCTATATTTCCGTTTATATTTACCCTGATTGTATCACCATCGATAATTTGAATGACCTGGGCTTTGACATAGGAACTTTGATTTTCTTCAACCTTGCTAGGTTGACTTTCTAAATCACAAGAACTAAGACTAAGCGCAAGGCAAAGGTATATTAATATCTTCCTAAGCATTTATCTTGGCCTGGCAGTCTGGGCAAATACCATAAAATTCGAAATTATGGCCTTCGATAATAAAGCCAGTTTCTCTTTCGATTTGGCCTTCAAGCTCATGAATTGGGCAATTTTCTATTGTAAATTTCTTATGGCAATGGCTGCAAGTTATAAAATGCTTGTGATTTTCCTTCTTTATTTGGTAATAATTTATTCCGTCAAGATCGCTTGTCTTAAAAAGAAGATTGCTCTCTTCTAAGATATTTAAGTTTCTGTAGATGGTAGAAAGGTCAATTGCAAGTTCATCTTTTATTCCGTCATAGATATTTTGGCTAGAAACAGGGCTATCAGCCTCTAAAATATATTCAAGTATTATCCTCCTAGCCTTGGTAATTCTTAGGTTTTTGTCTTTTAAGAGTTCGTTAAGTTTCATATTATCACTCCTTAAGATATTATTATACTTTTTATTTGACAGAGGGGTAATTAATTATATAATACTTAATGCAAATAACTTGCATAAAGGAGAATTATATGAAAAATAAAAATATATTAATGTTAATGGCCCTAAGCTTAGCCTTCACAGCTTGTGGCAATAAAACAGCACAAGAAGCAGATACTAAGACTCAGGTAGAAGAGCCTCAAAAAACAGATAAGGAAGTAGCAAGCGATGAAATTTATGGATCTTTTTATCCAATCTATAATCTAGCTAAACAAATAGCTGGAGATAAATTCAACGTAAAAGCTTTCAACTCCCTTACAAGCGAATCTCACGGCTGGGAGCCATCTGCTAAGGATATGGCAGAATTATCTGAAGCTAAATTATTATTTATAAATGGTGCTGGCATGGAAGAATGGAAAGATTCTGTAGAAGAAAGTCTCGATATAGAAATGGTAGATACTTCAAAAGATTTAGACCTAATCAAGGCAAGTGAAGAAGACCACGACCATGACCATGACCACGAAGATGCAGACCACGATCACGACCATGAAGATGCCGACCATGACCACGACCATGACCACGAAGACGCAGACCACGATCATGATCATGAAGAAGGCGAAGAAGGTCACCATCACCACCATCATGGAGAATTTGACCCACACACCTGGCTATCTCCAGTAAATGTCAAAGCCCAAGCTAAGGTAATAGCTGATAAATTATCAGAAATTGACCCAGCAAATAAGGATTATTACCAAGAAAATTACGAAAAAATTGCAGCAGACCTTGATGGAATAATCGAAGAATACACAGACAAATTCTCTAAAGTAGAAAATAAGAAATTTATAGTTCCTCACCAAGCTTTCGGATATATAGCAAGAGACTTTGGCCTAGAACAAATTCCTCTTGCAAGCCTAACATCAACAGATGATCCAGATGCTAAGGCTATGAAGGAAGTTACAGACCTTGCCAAGGCAAATAAGCTTAACACAGTATTTTATGAAGCAGGTGGTTCAGATAAGGCAGCAAAGACTATAGCTGATGAAATTGGAGCAAAAGTTGCCCCACTTAACACCATGGAATTTGCTACTCAAGAAGAACTAGATAAGGAAGTTAAAATCCAAGATATAATCAAAGAAAACCTTGAAAATATCTACAAATCTCTAGCATAATCCTATATTAAAAGCATAATATATACATGAAGCTTATAGAAATAGAAAAACTAAAATTTGGATATAATGAAAATTTAATATTAAAAGATGTAAATTTAAGTCTTGAAAAGGGTGACTTTGCCGTAATTTCTGGAGAAAATGGATCGGGAAAGTCAACCCTCATCAAGCTAATTCTAGGTGGACTTAAAAAGGATAAGGGGTCTATAAGACTTTTTGGTATAGACATAGAAGATTTTAAAAATTATGACAAACTAGGCTATGTCCCACAGGTCAATGATTCTGTAAAAATCGCCTTTCCTGTCACCTGTAGGGAATATGTAAGCCTAAACCTCTACAAGGATTTTAATATCTTCAAAAAGATTAAGAAATCAAATAAGGAAGATGTAGAAAATATCTTCACTAGCCTAAATATCAAAAATCTCATAGATAGGCCCTTCAACAAACTATCAGGAGGCCAAGCCCAAAGAGTAATGATAGCAAGGGCCCTAGTAGCAAACCCTGACCTTTTAGTCTTAGATGAACCAACAGTAGGTATTGACCAAAAGTCCAAAGACGACTTCCTAAAACTCTTAGTCCACCTAAACACCAATCACGGGATTTCAATTTTAATGATAACCCACGAGATGGAAATTTTAGGCGACTATGTGGATAAGATATTTAGATTAAGGGAGGGAGTCATATGTTAAACTATGATTTTATGAGAAGGGCCCTAGGGGTAGGAATAATGCTTGCCCTAATCATTCCCATGATAGGTATGGTCATGATAAATAGAAAGACATCCATGATAGGAGATGCCCTTTCCCACTCATCGCTTGCAGGTATAGCCATGGGACTAATCATGTCAATAAATCCCATGTGGACATCTCTTATAATCTGTATAATATCAGCCTTTGCAATAGAATTAATCAGGAAAAAATTCAACGAATTTGGCGACATGGCCACAGCCATCATCATGAGCCTAGGCATAGGCCTTGCGGCAATCCTTTCAGACTTTGCTCCAGGAGGCAAATCCTTTGAATCATACCTATTTGGCTCGATAACAACAGTATCATCTAGTGATTTGATCATGGTTAGTATAATATTTGTCCTAGTAAGCCTAGCATCCTTCTACCTATACAATGCCCTGCTTTATATATCAATCAACCCCCTAATGGCAAGGCTAGCAGGAGTAAGGGTAGCACTTATAAATTCAATATTTACAGCCCTAACAGCCTTAACAATTGCAATTTCAGCAAAGATAGTAGGAGCCTTGATGATCACATCCCTAATGGTAATACCGGTAGCAAATGCCCTAA
This sequence comes from Anaerococcus sp. NML200537, assembly GCF_026131715.1. Lineage (NCBI taxonomy): Bacteria > Bacillati > Bacillota > Tissierellia > Tissierellales > Peptoniphilaceae > Anaerococcus > Anaerococcus sp. NML200537. The sequence continues at coordinate 22,639 of NZ_JAMXSL010000007.1, forward strand.
TAATAGCCAAATCCTACAAGCAAACCTACATCATATCCCTAATATTTTCCCTAATCTTCATGGTCTTAGGAATCACCATATCCTACTACGGCGGCCTAAAACCAGGCGGAACCATAGTAATACTAGCCATAATCTCCCTAATGATTACAGGCCTAATAAAGTTAATAAGCGACAAGTTAAAGAAAAAGATCTCTAAATAAAAAGAGGTCTTTTTTGCTTGCAAAATTACACATGTACATTTTTTTGTATACTGTCACTACTATAATAGAATTAAGAGGTGATTATATGAATTTGGAAGAAAAAATATTGTACGCAAGTAGAGCTAAATATGGAGAAAATCAGTATATAGAGGATAGGTTAAGAAAGGAAATTGAAGTAATAAAGAAAAAAACATCAATAGAAGAGGTTGAATTTTTGTTGTTTCTAAAAGAAAATCTTGACCAAAATATCCTAATCGGAAACATGCCTTTTTTAAGTCTATATCTTTTGGGTCTTAGTCTAATAAATCCACTTCCTGCCCACTATTATAATGAAAATACCAAGGAACTTGTCTTTGTGAAAGATGCAGAATATGGAGTTGATTTAGAAAAAAGGGAAGGATTTTGCCGAGATGGATTTAATATCGATCCAACCTATACATTTGAAAATAAAATTTATTTTGAAATTCGAATTGATAAAAAATTTAAAACTAAGTTAGACGTCTTAATGAGAGAGCATTTTGTTGATGGTGTGGTATATTCTCGGGGTAAAAATGAAAGAATGGAAAGGTACGATTTACATAATATTAGTTTAGTTTTCTTGGACGGTCTAACTAGCCTATATTATGAAAAAAATATTTCCCAAGACATAGATATGGAAGATTTTAAAAAATATTTATTAGAATATCATTTGAACAATAAACTTGAATTAAAGAATGGATTTCCAAGGAAGGTGACCGAATCTTTAGAAGATTTAAATTTCAAAGAAAATATAAAAAGCTATGGAGATTTTTTGTATCTTTTGGGTCTTACACTGACCTATACTAGGGCATATTCCTTATTTATTGATTTTTCAATTAGAAATTATCCATCAAATAGGGAAGAAATTTTTGCCTATTATTTAGACCATGGTATTGATAGGGAAAGCGCCGGGAAATTTGCCTATGACATAAGTTTCTTCAAGGCTGATATACTTCCAGATTTAGATCCAGAAATTGATGATTACCTAAGAAAACTTAACTATACATGGGATAAGACAAGCCTAGTTAAAGTCACCCTATATTCATATTTAGATTTTAAATTAACTCACTAATGTGATATAATTATTCTGGGAGGTCTTATGGCAAGTTCAAGATTAAATATTTTATATATCCTAGAAATTCTTCGCGAAGAAAGTGACCCCGACCACATTATTGCTATGGCAGATATAAGGAAAAAACTTTATTTATACTATAATGTAAATCTTGATAGGAGAACGATTACAAGCGCAATCAGTGATTTAATTGACTTTGGTATAGATATTTCAACCTTTGGTGATAATGGTAAGGGATATTATCTTTTGGATAGGCCCCTAGAAAAAAGTGAGACTTATTTATTAATGGATGCAATATTTTCCCTTGCATACATAGATATGGACCAATGTAGAGATCTTATAAGGAAAATTTCTAAGAGTCAATCTAAATACAATAGGTCAGTCAATAAATATATAAGCCAGGCTGACTTTTATAGGTCAAAAAGAACATCCAATAAAGAAGTTTTTCTAAATATTGAAACAATAAATGAGGCAATTGATGAGAATAAACAGATAGAATTTACTTATCTAACTTATGGGCCTGATAAAGTCCTTAGGCCAAGAAGAGAAAGACCCTATAAGTTAAACGCTTATAGGATTTTAGCTGACAATAAAAAATACTATCTACTAGGAACTACACCAGGTTTTAAAAATATTCTATCATTTAGGTTGGATTTTATAAAGGATATTAGAATCTTAGACGAAAATAGGGACAGCTTTAGGACCGATGACTTAAATAGGCTAATAGAAAAGGCAAGCCACGCATTTTTTGGCAAGCCATCATTTATAAAAATTCGTTTTTCTAAGGATGTTTTAAATCATGTCATAGATCAGTTTGGAACGGATATAAAATTAAGAGGAGAGGGTGATTATTATCTAGGAGAATTTTTAGCACCGGAAAAAGGCATAGAATACTGGGCTCTGCAATTTCTTCCTTATGTAGAAGTTCTAGAGCCAGTTAGCCTTAGAGAGTCGATTATTGAAAGTTTGAAAGAGAATTTATATGGGATTTAAGGAGAGGTTATGGAACTTAAACTAAATGATATTTTCAATTTGACAGAAGAAGAAATAAATAATAGCAAGATAGAATTTAACATGACTTATGGGTCGAAAGCAGATTATTTTATAGACTATTGGCTTAAACAAAATGATATTGATAAAATAAATGGTACATGTGAACAGTGTTCTTACTGGGGTTGGTATGGTACAAGTCAAAGGAATTTTTATCCAGATCAATGGGTTTTTAGTTTTTCTAGGATAAGTGGTGATGAACGGTTATTTATTTCTGCTGGTAAGGTTCTAGAAGTTCCAGAGGATGATTGGGCAAAAGTTGAGATTTTAGATAGGTTTAAACCGTTTTTTGGTAGATTAATAATTAATTGTAATAAAGGTCACACATTTGCAAGATATACCTTTAATCTAAGTTCGTACATTGAAAAGATAAGTGTGAAGGAATTACTTTCATGTCTGTATAGTGGTGATACTTTTGAAGGATATGACAGGGTTTACTTACCATTTGATAAATTATCTAAAATCTTTAAAGGTGAAATTTTACCTACTTACTATGAGGCCTTAAGTAAGGTTAGTGGGGTTTATTGTTTGACAGACACTAATACAGGTAAACTTTATATTGGCTCAGCAACAGGTATTGAAGGAGTAAGACAAAGGTGGGGGAATTATTTCTCAAGTAAAGATGGTGGAAATAAAAAATTAATTGAGCTTAAAAACAAAGAGGGTGAAGAATATTTTGAAAAATATTTTACCTTTACTTTAATAGAATTTTTTAATAGGTCATATGATCCTGAAAAGATAATTGAGAGAGAGCAGTATTGGAAAAAGTGCTTTGATACAATTAATAATGGTTATAATGGTAATTAGATATAATTTCCCAGCTATTAAGTTGGGAAATTTTTTATCTTAGTATGTTATAATATTACTATATAAAGAAAGGATTTTTATGAAAATTATTATTTCACCAGCTAAGAGTTTTAAACATTTTGATAATATAGAGACAGAGGGACTGCTTTTTCCTGACAAGACTAGGATTTTAGTTGATAAAATTAAGAAGCTTTCTATGAATGAGATGGGTAACCTTAATATGACAAACGACAAGCTTACGGAAAAGGCTTATTATGATTTCCAAGATTTTGACTTCGATGCTTTAAATAATCCGGCGCTTTATTCATATGATGGCCTTGTTTTTAAGCAATTTAAGATGGAGGATTTTGATGATTTATCTTATCTTAATAGGCATGTTTATATTATTTCTGCTCTGTATGGCCTTCTTAGGCCGATGACAGGGATTCGTGATTATAGGCTTTATTTTGACAATACCATGTATGACCTTTACGAATTTTGGGGCAAGGACCTTTATAATAAGCTTTTTGAAGATGATGACCTAGTTTTAAATCTGGCATCTAAGGAATATACCAAGACAATCAGTCCATTTCTTAAAGATGAGGATAAGTTTATCACTGTTGATTTTAAGGAAAATCGTGATGGTAAGCTTAAATCAATTGTCTCTTACATGAAGCAGGCTAGGGGAGCCATGCTTAGGGAGATTATTAAAAATAAAATCGAGGATATTGACCAGGTTAAAGAGCTTGTTATCAATGATTATAAGTATGACCCTTATAATTCTACGCCTGATACCCTTACTTTTGTGAGGGATAAGAGATGAAACTCCTCCACCTGTCCGACCTTCATATTGGCAAAAGTCTGGGTAATTTTTCACTCTTGGAAGATCAGAAATATGTCCTTGACCAAATCTTAGAAATTATTGAAGAGAAAAAGGTCGAAGCTGTCATGATTGCAGGAGACATCTTTGATACAGCCCTTGCAAGTGCAGAGGCTCTTGACCTTTATAATTATTTTATAGAAAAAATCGTCTTTGACCTTGATATTCCTGTTCTTGCCATAGCTGGTAACCACGATTCAGCCAAAAGACTTGATGTCAATAAGAGATTTTATAAGACAAATAAATATTACCTGGCAGGTGAATTTAACAGGGATAAGGTCACCCTTTTTGATGATGAGGGCCCACTTAATTTTTACCTCTTGCCTTTCATGTCCCTTGCCAAGGGAGAGGTCCTTTTTGGGGAAAAGCTTGATGATTTTACTAGGCTTTATGAGCTTGCCCTTGATGGGATAGATTATGTGGATAGAAATGTCTTAATCACCCACTGCTATGCTTCCTATAGCGAAAATAGCCTTGAAACAGCCTACAATGAGGGCCAAAAGCCCCTAGTTATTGGCGGGTCTGACATGATGGATGCTAGTCTTTTTGATAGATTTGACTATGTGGCCCTAGGCCACCTTCATTCTGCCCACTTTGTTAAGGAAGAAAAAATAAGATATGCCGGAACCTTTATGCCTTATTCCTTTGATAAGAAGGATATTAATAAGTCTGTGACCCTGGTTGACCTTAAAAAAGATAGTCTAGAAATAGAAAAAATCCCTATAAAGCTTCTTAGAGAATTTGAAGTAAGACAGGGGCTTTTTGATGATTTGATTAGAGAAAATCCGTCAGATTCTTATATCAAATTTATCTTAGATGATGAGGCGACAGTTGAAAATGCCATGGCCAAGTTTAAGACCAAATTTCCAAATGCAGTCCTTATAAATTATGCAAATAAGTCTGTCTTTGATTTGGACGGGGAAAGCCTTGACATAGATTTAGACAATAAAAATCCCCTAGAGCTTTTTGCTGACTTTGTCGATTTTAAGGACAGTAGAAAGCTTACAGGGGCAGAAGTTGAAATCTTAAAAGAAGTGATTGGAGAAGATTTTGAAGGCTAAGAGACTAAAAATGCGAGGTTTTCTGACCTACAAAAATGAAATAGAAATAGATTTTACCAAGTTTTTTGATAAGAAAATCTTTCTAATATCAGGCCCTACAGGGTCAGGTAAGACTACGATATTTGATGCCATATCCTTTGCCCTTTATGGGTCTATTCCAAGAGAAATAAGCCAAGAAAATATGAGGAGTGACTATCTTAAGGAAGATGATCCTGATACTTTTGTTGAATTTGAATTTGAAATTGGGTCAAAGACTTATCTTATAGAAAGATACCCAAATCAAAGGTCCATGGGAGCTAGGGGTCCAAGGAATTTAAGTCATAAGGCAAGTCTTTTTGATATAAGCGATGAGAAGAAGCTTTTAGCAGATAAGCCAAGAGATGTAGAACCCATGGTTAAGGAGATAGTGGGTCTTGATGTAGACCAATTCTCAAAGGTAATGCTCCTAGCCCAGGGCAAGTTCCAGGAGTTTTTATCAGCTAAATCAGATGTAAAGGCAGCCTTACTTTCTGATATTTTCAAAACCAAAAAATACAGGGATATAACAGATAGGATCAAGGAAAAGGCTAAGGTAAGCAAGAATAAAATTAAGGAAATAGATGATAAATTATCAAATATTATATCTTATGATGAAATTTTAAAAGAAGTCATAAATGGGGATTATATCCTAGCCCTTGATTTTAAAAATATCCTTAAAATAATAGGAGACAATGAAAAGGACCTTAGCTCTCAATTAAGCGAACTACAAAAGGATGAAGATATCCTAGATAAAAATATTAAAGATTCCTATAGAAATTTAGAGAAGTCTAAAAATACTAATGAGAATATAAGCTCTTATCAAAAATCACAAGCGGCTTACAATCTTTTGTATAAGAATTTTGAAGAAAAATCTAAAGAAAAATCTGACCTAGACCTAGCTAGCTTTGCCAAATCAATCAAAATCTATGAGGAAAGAATAGAAAAGACTCAGGATTCTATAGAAAATTTGACCAAAAACCTAGAGGCAGATAAAAATCTTTTGGAAGAGAAAAATGCTGAAGCAAAAAATCTAGAAAAAGACTTGGCAAAGATAGACGACCTTGCCAAAAATTTAGATAAAAACAAACTTGGCCTAGCAGAAAAGGAAAAGACCTACCAAGCTCTTGGTGAATTTTTATCAAATAAAAAAGCCTACGAATCTATAAAAACTATTGAAAAAGAAAAGCAAGACTTAGAGGAAAAGATAAAAAATATAGATGAGAATCTAGAAAACTTAAGAAAAACCTATGGACAAGCCCGTGAAGATAAGGCGAAACTTAAGGAAGAGGGCCTAGAACTTAAGGAAAAATTAAGGGCCAGAGAAGATAAGCTTCTTAGCCTTAAGAAAGACCAGGCAAGGCTTGAAGAAAACAAGGCCTATGAGAAAGATATTGAAAGCTTAGGCAAGGAAAGAGAAAACTATCTAAATTTAAAAGATAAGGCGAGCCTAGATAGGGAAATTGACCAGCTGAATTATTTTATTGAAAGATTAAATCACGATGGGATTTGCCCTGTTTGTGGGACTAAGCATGAAGAAAAATTACCCCTTCACAAGTCAGAGGGCTTAGATTTTGATAAGATAGTTGAAAAGCTAAATGACCTTAACCTATCCTTTGAAAAGATTAGGCTACTTATTGATAAAAATATCAAAGATTTGGAAATGGACGATAGCCTTGAAAATATAAAAAGTCTAATTAAGGAAAATGAAGAACTTATCAAATCCTATGGGGACCTATTAGATAAAAATCAAAAGGAGATTGACCTTAAATATAAGTTATTACAAAAGACAGAGGAAGAGGGGAAGACCTTGGGCCTTGAAAAAGAAAATCTAGGCCAAGCTTTAAAAGAAATAAATATTAAGCTAGACCGACTCCAAGAGTTAAAAATCGCCTACCTTAGCCAGAAGGAGAAAATGGAGGGCCTTAAAGAAGAAGCCCTATTAGCTGAAATAAAGTCATTTGAAAAAAATATAAAAGAAGCAAGTGATTTTATAGAAAAGACTAAGTCCCATGATCAAGAAATAAAACTTGCCCTTTCAAGTCTTAAGGCAGAAATTGGATCTTTTGAAAAAACTCTTTCAGAAAATAAAGAAAATCTCACATCCTACAAAAAAGAATTTAAGGACAAAGTATCTGAAAAATTTGAAAATGAGGATACCTACAGGGTTTATCTTGATAAATTTGATGAGTTCAATCTTTTAAAAAGAGCAAACGAAGAATATTTTAAAAATCTTGACAAACTAAAGGCTAATCTTGATAATCTAAAGGCTTTTAAAGACCTTGAAATCATTGATTTAGAAATCTTTAAAGAAAAAATTATAGATCTTGAAGAAAAGGCAAAGCTTCTTGCTGATAAAAAGCTTGCCCTAAGCCAAGACTTATCTTCCTTTAAAAGGGCGGGCCTTGAGATAAGGGCCATAAGCCAAGAATTTGAAAAGGAAAAAAATAAATCTCTCAGCCTTACAAGACTTGCTGATCTTGCAAGCGGGACAAGTGGAGCCAATAAGGGAAGGGAGAAGATTGATTTTGAAACCTACATCCTAAGTGTCTACTTTGATAGGGTTCTTAACTTTGCCAATAAGAGGTTTAATAAGATGACAGATGGTCAATTTACTATGATAAGGAAAAAGGAAGCGACCGATAATAGGTCCAAGGCAGGTCTTGATATAGAAATCCTAGATGCAAATACAGGCAAGCGCCGCCCAGCCACAAGTCTTTCAGGTGGGGAATCCTTCCTTGCAAGCCTATCCCTTGCCCTTGGCCTTTCTGATGAAATTGGAGCAGAAAATGGGGGAATCAGGATAGATACCCTATTTATAGACGAGGGATTTGGAACCCTTTCTAAGGAATTTTTGGACAATGCCATAAGAGCCATTGAAGAAATTTCTAAGGATGACAGGTTTGTTGGCCTAATTTCTCACGTGGATGAATTAAAAGATGCCATCGATGCCAAGATTTTAATAAGTTACGAGCCAAGCGATGGATCAAAGATAGAGGTGAAAGCATGATTTCATTAATACTAGCAAAAAAAGAACAGGATAAGAGCCTATATATTTACAAGGAAATAGAAAAAAGGCTTGAAGCTGGTCAAAAATCAATTCTTATAGTTCCTGAGCAATACACCCTAGAAACTGATATAGACTTCATAAACAATATCAGATTTTCTTCAGTAATGGATGCTAAGGTCCTTTCCTTTTCATCCTTTGCTGCATTTTTCCTAGATAGGGCGGGCCTTGCCAAGCTTAAATTCCTAAATAAGGAAGGCAAGCTCATGATCTTTACAAATATAATGCACGATTTAAATGATAAGCTCACTCTTTTCAAAAATTCCTATGGAAATATCGACTTCATCAATTCGATTACAGATTTGATTGCAAGTTTTAAGGATAATAATTTTGACCAAGATTTTTTTGAAAGTATTAAGGATGCTGAAATAGATGAGGCCAGCAGGATAAAATTTGAGGAAATAAGGCTAATCCTTGATGCCTACCAGGAAGCTCTTTCAGGCAAATTCATTGATGGTGAGGATATGACCTCTCTTTTAGCAGAATCCATTAAGGATGCAGACTTTCTAAAGGACTATCATTTTTATTTTGATAAGTTTGACTATATGGAAGAAAGGAAACTTGAGGTTATATCTGCCCTTGCAAGGGAAGAAATTGACATCACTATTGGCATTAATCTTGATCCTAAAAATCTAAATGAAGCCCTTCCAAGAGCAGAAATATTTGACCCAGCCTTTGGCTTTTATAAAAAACTTAGATCTAATTTTAATTGTGAAATTATAGAAATGGAAAATACGGAAAATAAGGCAGACCTTGACCACTTCTTAGATAACTTTGATATTTTTAACCCAAGGCCATATCTAGATAAGCCTAATAATATTAGGGTTTTAGAGTCTATATCGACAAGGACTGAGGTGGAAAATATTGCCCTTATTATCAATAAATTAATAAAAAGTAAGGACTTAAGATACAATGATTTTGCCATCTACATGACAGAAAATAGCGAATATGAAAATATCATAGCCAAGACATTCGATAGGTATGACATCCCTATATTTTTGGATAAGCGTAGGAAGATGAGTGATAATCACATTATAAAGACCTTTCTTGCCCTCCTTAGGCTTAGGGTTAATAAATACAGAAAAGAAGACCTCTATTATATCCTAAATTCTAAGCTAATTGATTTTGGTGAAACTTACGAGGAAGATTGCCACATCTTCATCAAATTTATTGGCAAAAGAAATATAGCGGGTGCCATGTTTGAAGATGATAAGTATTTTATTCTGGATTATGATTTCTATGAAAAGTTTTTGGAAAATGATCCAAAAAGAGAAGAAAAGCTTAAGAAAAAGGAAGAAGAATACCAGGCCATAAATAGGGTAAGGGATAAGATTTTAGAACTTTTAGCAAATTTAGATAATGAAGAAAATACAAGAGACCTTGTTGAAGGTATCTATAAGATGATTTCTGATTCATCAATAAGACTTGCCATTACAAGTTTTCAGGAAGAATTAAAGGACCTTGTAGCCCTTGATGATTATAGGGAAAATGAGCAAATTTGGGATAAATTTATAGAGATTTTAGACCAATTAGTTTTAATTATGGGAGATAGAAAGACTTCTCTTGCCAGGATTTATAGCCTAATAGAAGCCGTGACTAAGGATATTAAAATTGGCCTAATTCCACCATCTAAGGACCATCTTATAGTAAGTGATTTTAAGAGGGAGAGGGTTTCAAATAAGAAGATAAATATAATTTTAGGCCTTAATGATGCCTATTTTCCATCAGGAGAATCGAAAGATTTTATTATAAATGATGATGAGAAGGGAGACTTAAAAAAGCGCGGGATTGACCTTAAATTATATGATAAGGACATGGAAAGTCTTGAAAAACTAAGTCTTTATAAGATAATCGTAGGATCTGATAAATTGATATTTTCCTATGCGCTGGCAGATAAGTCAGGCAAAGAACTTAAGAAAAGCTTAGTTTTAAATGATATTTTAAATATTTTCCCTCAGATGCAAGTGAAATCAATTACAAAACTTGAGCCTAGTCTTGCTGCATATTCTAAGGAAGGCCTTAAGAAATTTGCCCTAGAAAATTTGGAAAAAGCTAAGAAGAATGAAAAAATAAGTAAGGAAGACTTGGACTTAAGCCTAGATTTCATCAAGTATTTAAAAGATAATTTAGAAAAAAAAGACAATCAGAAAATCTATGATTCAATCTTTAAGGGACTCTTTTTTACCAATGATAAGGCTCCGCTTAATTTAGACCTTGCTGGCAAGCTTTATGGGAAAAGGGCATATTCAGTTTCAGAAATTGAAACTTATTCACGTTGTCCTTACAAATATTTTATCTCCTACGGCCTAAGACCTGACGTGGAAAAAGATTTTGACGTTGACCAGATGGAAATAGGAAATATCGTCCACAAGTCACTTGAAGAGCTTTCAAGATTATTAAAAGAAGAAAATATCGACGATATCACAGATGAAAAACTAGATACGCTTTTAGAAGAAAATTTCAAAGAAGGTATTGATTTAAATTTAGAAACCTTGAGAAAAGATTCTCCTAAAAATGCCTATATCCTTGAAAATATGCTAAATTCTGCTAAGAGAAATGCAAGGGAGATCAAAAGGGGTCTTAAAAGGTCAGACTTTAAACTCTTTGCCTTTGAGGAAAGCTTCGATAAGGGAGGATTTTTTGACCAGGTCGATATAGATGGGGAAAACTACCTAAGGGGCAGGATTGACAGGATTGATAAGGCAGGAGATTTAATCAGGATAATAGATTATAAGACTGGGGCTAAGAGTTTTAAGCTTATAAATGTCCTAAATGGCCTAGACCTCCAGCTAATTGTCTACATGATGGCAGCAAGTGATAAAGATTTTAAACCTGTAGCATCATTTTATTTGCCACTTAGGGATGAGATAGAAAAGATGGATAAGGTTTCTCTCACAGACCAGGAAAATATCAAGGAAATCCTAGCAGATAAGTTCCAGATGACAGGACTCTTGCTTAAGGTAAATGAAGAAGTAATAAGGCTTATGGATAGGGACTATGACAAGGATAAGCTTGCTGTCTTTGACCCAAAGAAAAACGAAATTGTAAATCCTGAAGACTTTGAGGTTTTGACACACTTTGCAAAGGATTTGATAAAACAAATCATTGAAAATATCAAAAATGGCCTAATCGACCTTAGGCCTGTCAGGGAAGATAAGCAGAGAAAAGAATGCACCTATTGCGACTACAGGGGCGTATGCAAGTTTGATGAGATAATTGATTCAGATAGGTTTAGGGATATAGATAAATCCCTAAAGATAGAAGATGTAAAGAGGGATGCTTATGACAGAGATTAAAAAAACCAAGGCCCAAGAAGCTGCCATAGACACAGAAGATAAAAATATAATAGTATCAGCTGCAGCAGGATCCGGCAAGACCTTTGTCCTAGTTGAAAGAATCATCAGCCTAATGAAGAAATATCATATAGACATTGATCAGATGATAATTGTAACCTTCACCAACAAATCTGCAATCGATATGAAAAATAAGATTAGAACCAGGCTAGAAGAAGCGGCAGATGACTTCGACCCAGTCTTTCTTAAAAGACAGATAAGGCTCTTAAAGACTGCTCAAATCAAGACTCTTCACGCCTTTTGCTCTGACATGATTAGGGAAAATTTCTATTATTTTGATAAGTTAAGTCCTAATTTTAAGGTCCTAACAGAAAATACATCTATTATTATGAGGGCAAATGCTATAGATGAAATATTTGATGAAGAATATGAAAAGATGACAGATGGCTTTAGGATCTTTTTAGAAAATTTCGCCCAAAATAGAAATGATTCTCCTGCCAAAGGTCTTATTCAAGATACTTACAACATGATAATCGGCCAAATTGACCCACTTGCTTGGCTTGATAAAAATACAAGGTCAGCAAATATCGGTGACAAGCTTAAGGAGATTTCAAAAAAAGCTCTAAGGGACATGAAGGATAAGGCCTTTAAGCTAACAGTCATGGCCAATGAAAATGACATGAGAGAAAAACTCCAAGAGCTTGTGACAGAAGATTATTCAATATTTTTAGACCTTGAAAATAATCTTTACTCTTGGGATGAATTTTTAGAGAAAATAGAAAAGGTAAAGTTTGGCAGACTTTCTTCATCCAAAAATGATGATAAATTCCTTTACAATATCCTAAGAACTGACAGAAATTCCTATAAAAATTCTCTAGATAAGCTTAAAAATTTGGTAAGAAATACATCTTCTGACCTTATAAGCCTTACAAGCCATAAGGAAGAAATCCTCTTAGGAGAGATTAATAGGCTTACAAGGCGTTTTATGGAAGCCTTTGATCAGAAGAAAAAAGCCAAATCTTACTTAGATTTCAACGACCTCGAGCAATATTTTATAAGGCTATTAGATAATGAAACTGCAAGAAATAAGCTTGTTGATAAATTTGAATATATCTTCTTCGATGAATACCAAGATTCAAATGAAATTCAAAACTATATAATAGAAAAGCTTAAAAGGGAAAGAAGGCTATTTTTCGTAGGAGACGTCAAGCAATCAATCTATGGTTTTAGGAGGGCAAGGCCTGACTTATTCCTAGAAAAGCTTGATATATACGAAAGGGAAGAAGATTCTGTTAGGATAAATCTAAATGAGAACTTCAGAACTGATAGGCTACTCTTAGATTTTAATAACTATATCTTTGATAGGATAATGACCAAAGAGACAAGTGGCATTGACTATAAAAACGGCGGCCACAGGTTAAATTTCGGAAGAGATAAGGAAAATCCAAATGCCAAAGTAGGCCTTACAGTTCTTGATAAGGCAGTAAATGAGGAAGATTACCTAGTTAGACTCATAAGAGATTTAGTAGGGGAAGGCTATGCTTATAAGGATATAGCGATTCTTTTAAGAAGCGGAAATAAGTCTTATGTATATGAAGAAGCCTTCAAAAGGGCAGATATTCCTTATTTTAACGACATATCAAAGGTATCATTTTTGGCAGCAGAGGTTAATTTTTTCATAAATCTTTTAAAATATCTGGCCAATCCAAATGATGACATTGTTCTGCTTTCTGTCCTTAGAAGCGAAATTTTTAATTTCAGCGAAGATGACCTGGTAGAAATAAAGCTTTATTCTGATTCCTTTAGGTTTTATGATTGCTTTGATAATTATGATGGGAATGAGCAAATAAAGGCAAAAATTGATAATTTTAAGCTGGTCATAAAGGATTTAAAAAATAAACTCGCCATCTACTCTCTTTTCGATTTTGCTAACTACCTTTTTGAAAAAACTGGCCTTTACGACTTCCTCATGGCAAGGGATTTGGGAGCTGATAGGATAAATAATATAGAATCCCTAATCGACCTCATGGCAGAATACGACTCAGCCAATGACAATGGTCTTTATGGATTTTTAACCTATTATGAAAATATTTCAAAGACCCAAAAAGATACCATAGACCAGTCAAGAGATTTATCTGAAGAAGAGGACCTGGTAAGGATAATGACCATCCACAAGTCAAAAGGGCTTGAATTTAAGGTAGTAATCCTTGCAGATTCATCAAGATTAATAAAAAATATGCATTCGAGAAATCTTGCAATATTTGATGATAAGCTTGGGATAGGTATTGATATTGCAGATTATGATAGCAAGATCAAGGTCTCATCGATAAATAAAAAGCTAATTGAAAATAAGCTTATCGAAGAGGACAAAAAAGAAGAAATGAGAATCCTCTATGTAGGTCTAACCAGGGCTGAGGAAAGGCTATATATAACAGGAACTAAGTCACAAAGCTCTTTAGCAAAGCTTTATCAAAATGTAGATTATCTTGAAATGTCAAGCCACCTAGATTGGATCCTCTCAAGCCTATCCTTCGATAAGATAGGTGAGGAAATTTTTGCTAAAGACTACTTTACAGATGATTTTGATAAGCGAGTAGATATATCATATCTTGAAAGCCTAGAAGAAGAAAAAGTCAGGGAAAGTAGGGATATAGGTAAAATATTTGAGGATATCAAACCTAGTGCAAATTATAAGAAAATAGAAGACCTAATGGATTTTGCCTACAAGGGGGCAGATGATATAGGTGAGAGTCTCAAAAAATCAGTAACAGAGATAGCCAAAGACTTCAACAAAGAAGAGGAAGGCTACGAAAGATCATCCTTTGGCGAAAATTATTCAAACATAGACTTCAAGAAACCGGCCTTCCTAGAAGAAGAAAAAACCTACTCAGCCACAGATAAGGGAAGCCTAATCCACAAAGTCTTTCAAAAACTCCCAATGAAAGAATATGATAAAAAAAGCCTAAAAGCAGAAATAGAAATCTTAATAGAGAACCAAATAATAGAAAAAGAAGGAGCCAAACTTTTAGAAGTGGATAAATTTTTAGGATTTTTCCAAAATGATCTGATAAAAGAATTAATCAAGGAAGAAACACCTTACAGAAAAGAAGAATCCTTCCTAATGCAGTATGAGGATTACTACGTAAATGGTCAGATAGACCTAATCTTTGAAAAAGAAGATGAAATAATCCTAATAGACTTCAAGACAGACAGGATAAAAAGAGAAGAAGCCTACAAAAAGCAGCTAGAAATCTACAAAAAAGCCTTAGAAGAAGCCTTGGGAAAAAAGGTAAGCATGGGGCTTATATATTGGTATAATAGTGGGGAGATTAGTGTTTACAATAAATAATGGGTATTTTAGGGGGATTCCCCCTAAAACCCCTTTTTTTATTATCCAAGATAATAGTATTTTAGACTTTGATTCTTCGTAACTTAACCATTTAATATTTAATTTCTATTTACTATTGAATCTTCGTAATAAGGGGAGGCCCAAGGACCCTTTCGCATGGGTCCTCATCGGCCTCCCCTTAAACCCCTCCCCGTTACACCCCACAAGCGACTCCTTAGCGGAGTGCGAACAGAGAAGATTGCCTAACGGCAATCCTATCTTGGTAGACAAATCTCTTTGTTTTAGATTTCCTTATTCTTACTGATTTTGACATTCTGATGCCTAAAAATCTCAATCTAGTCCAAATATTTATTTTGTATACACTCTACATCTCAGCACTTACAAAATTTAATTTGTACTCGTGCGTCAGGAGATTTTCTTAACGGCATCTCCATTTACAAAATATTCCGACCATGGGAGAATTATTCTGTATTCTGAGAGGATATTGACATCTAAGTAAGTATTGGTCTCGTTTGCCATTGGCAAACATTGCTATTGGTGGGTCTAAGTAAGAGAGCTTTGATATTTACTGAATTAAAATCGTCAATTATTTTAAATAGAGGAAGCGTTAAGAAAATTTTGTTGAGCGTAACGAAGTGAAGCGAATCTAAATTTTTAGCTGACGAGATTTGAAATAATAGATTTTGAACCAGGATGAATAGCCGTCAGGTCTAATATAGAAGATTGCTAGAAGCAATCTTCAGTTTGCCCTCTGCAAGAGTCGCTTGCGGGGTGTAACGAAGAGGGGGTGTAAGGGGGAGGGCGATGAGGACCCATGCGAAAGGGTCCTTGGCCCTCCCCCTTTGGCGAAGTCATCAGCTTGATGACAATCATTTATTATGAGATAAAATTACAAGAATAAAAGTAAATAATAATTTTATCTTGGATAAAAAACCCCTAATAACTAGTATATCAATTACTGTAATTAATAAAACCCCCCATTTATATGAATAATATCCCCAGTTATATAAGAAGCCTCATCAGAGATCAAGTACCTGACTAGGCCTGCGATTTCTTCTGGCTTTGCTAGTCTTTTTATGCCTACTTCTTCTTTTAACTGATCGATTTCTTCTGGGCTAAAGTCTCTTTTCATCATGTCTGTATCCACCATACCCGGGGCTATGGCGTTTACTCTTATATTTGATGGGGCAAGTTCTTTGGCCATGGCCTTGGTGAAGGTATTTATGGCGCCCTTGCTTGTTGAATATGATGATTCCATGCTTGCTCCGAAGTCTCCCCAGATTGAGCTTATATTTATAATTACTCCCTCTTTTTTTTCAATCATTTTTGGTATGGCTCTTTTGGAGTTTAAAAAGACCGAATTAAGGTTGGTATTTATTACATCCAGCCACTTGTCAAAGGGAGTGTCTTGGATTAGGCCAAAGTAGGATATACCTGCGTTATTTATTAGGATGTCGACACTTTTGAAATTATCTTCAATTATTTTAAACATCGCTTCTACCTGGTCTTCATCTGATACATCTGCCCCTATGGCTATTACCATGGGATTTATTTCTCTTAATTCTTTTAGAAGATCCATGGCTTCATCTTTGCTCTTATTATAATTTATTACGATTTGATAATCTTTTGCGAGGTTTTTGGCAATTGCAGCACCTATTCCCCTGGAAGATCCTGTTATTAATACTGTTTTCATAACTTTATTATAACATATTTGTTAAATAGGGTATAAATTTATTGATGATATGATGATTAGAATTCTAAGGAGTAGATATGAAATATTTTAAATTAAATGATGGAACTAAGGTTCCTGCAATTGGTTTTGGGACTTTTAAAATTACTGAAGAAGCTGATATGGAAAGGTCTATTGGCTCTGCAATAGAAGCTGGCTATAGGTATTTTGATACTGCTAAATACTATGAAAATGAAGACTTAGTTGGTAAATACCTTAAGGGTTCTGGTCTTAAAAGGGGAGAAATACAAGTAGCTACCAAGGTTTGGCCTGTAGATTTTGATCCAGATGCTTGCAGAAGATCAATTGACAATTCTCTAAAAAAGCTCGACCTTGACTATATAGATGTTTTATTGCTTCACTGGTATGGAGAAGATTTTGATAAGGCTTGGAAAGTTTTTCAGGATTATAGGGACCAAGGCCTTGTTAAATCAATTGGTGTGTGCAATTTTACAAGAGCTCAACTTAAAGAATTAATTAGTCTTGGAGAAAAGCCAGTCCTTGACCAATTAGAAAGTCATTTATATTTACAAGATACTGATAATAAGAATTTCCTAATGGAAAATGGCATCCTCCACCAAGCTTGGGGACCGCTTTCTCAAGGCAAATCTAATCTTTTGAATGAGCAAATCTTAAAGGAAATAGGGGATAAGTACGGAAAAACTCCTGCCCAAATTGCCCTTAAATGGAATATAGAAAGGGATACTATGGTCCTTGTAAAATCTTCAAATGAGGGAAGGATTAAGGAAAATATTTCGATTTTTGACTTTGACCTTAGCGAAGAAGACATGAACGCCCTTGCCAGCCTTGATAGGAAGGAAAGATTTTCAAATGACCCAGAAAATAAGGAGTGGCTTGATAAGATAAGAAGAGGATAGGAAAATATATTTAAGGAATCGGCGATTATACTTGCCGGGTTTTTAATAAATATAAAAGGAAGAAATATGATTTACAAAAATGATCTAGCAATTTTGGAGTTTGACGATAATATCGAATCGGTGATTATGCCGAATCACGAAAATCTAGACATAAATTTACCTGTTAAATGCGTTTATGCTTTTTTGGAAGATGAGATTGACAGATATGTCGTGAGAAATGAAGGGGAGATTTTAGGTCATTTTGAATCGGCAACAAAGACTTATCCTATTTATAAAATTAATCATAAGGGCCATGACCTTTGTCTTGCTCAAGCCCCAGTTGGCTCTGCTCCAGCAGCCCAACTTTTGGATTGGCTTATTGGCTATGGTGTAAGGGAAATAATTTCCACTGGAACCTGCGGATCTCTAATAGATATAGCAGAGTCGACTTTTCTTGTTCCTGTGAGGGCCTTAAGGCAGGAAGGGACAAGCTTTCATTATGTTTTGCCATCTAGGTATATTGACATAAATCCTAGAGCAGTTTCAGCTATAGAAAGAGTATTTAGACAAAGAGGACTCAAATATAAGGAAGTCATGACCCGGACTACTGATGGATTTTATAGGGAGACAAAAGATTTGGTAAATTATAGAGTTGATGAAGGCTGTGCTGTTGTTGAGATGGAATGTTCTGCCCTTGCAGCTGTTAGTCAAATGAGAAAGGCTATCTGGGGAGAAATTCTTTTTACTGCTGATACCTTGGCAGATGTAGAAAATTATGATCAGAGAAACTGGGCTAGAAATTCCTTTTCCTATGCTTTAGAGCTTGCTATGGATGCAGTGATTGAAATTTAAATAAGGATTATTCCAATTAAAAAGGCGAGGATTTTAGTCCTTGCCTTTTCAGATGTTTAATTTTATTAGTCTATAAATTTTTTAGCAAAGTCTACGAAAGCATCGCATGCGCTCTTTACAAATGGTCTAGTTTCTTCGATTAGTTTGCCGTCTTTATCAAATAATTCGTTAATCTTAGCTAGGTATACTTCTGGTTTGCTCATGGCTATGAGGTCTACACAGGTGAAGGATTGCTTTAGGGCAAGGTTACTTGATACACCGCCCATTGTACCTATGGTTGAGCTAAATACTGTAGCAGGTTTTCCGGCCCAAAGATTGCCTTCTGGTCCACGAGATGCTATATCGATTGCATTTTTTAAAACTGGAGCAAGGGACCTGTTGTATTCTGGTGTGATAAAGATAAAGGCATCACATTTTTTAACATCTTCTCTAAGCTTTGTGTAGGCTGGGTGAATTTCTCCCATGTCTAGGTCTTGGTTATAAAAAGGTGTCTCGCTTAGGTCGATTTTATATGTTTCAACATCAAGCAGTTCTGCTACTTCCTTGGCAAGCTTTTTATTCCATGAATTCTTTCTAAGTGATCCTACTAATAATCCTATTTTCATTGATAAATCCTTTCTTTTTTCTTTAATTAAATTATACCCTAAAGTCTAAATTATAAGCAAAAAGAGCCAGCTAAAGCTAGCTCTAATGTTTAATCATTTTTATTTCTTATATATTTATCAATATTTGCTGCAGCTTTTTTACCTGCTCCCATGGCAAGGATTACTGTAGCTGCACCACTTACAGCATCACCACCTGCAAAGACCCCGTCTTTTGTGGTCATGGTTGTATCATCTATTATGATTCCGCCCCAAGATTCTGTTTCTATGTCTGGGTTGGTGTGTTTTATAAGTGGGTTTGGAGATTGGCCAATTGAAATTATTACTGATTCAAATGGGACTTCTTCATATTCTCCAGTTGGAAGTGGCCTACGTCTGCCTGATGCATCTGGCTCACCTAGGACCATTTTTTCTACCTTAACAGCCTTTACCCAACCATTTTCGCCGATGATTTCTACTGGATTGTGGAGGTTCATGAAGTTGATGCCTTCTTCTATGGCGTGGTGGCTTTCTTCAGCCCTTGCTGGCATTTCTTCAAAGCTTCTACGATATACTACTGTTACATCTGCCCCAAGTCTTTTTGCTGATCTTGCAGCATCCATTGCCACGTTTCCGCCGCCTACTACACAGACTTTTTTGCCTACGTGGACTGGTGTGTCATATTCTGGGAACTTGTAGGCCTTCATGAGGTTCATACGGGTTAGAAATTCATTTGCTGAGTAGACTCCATTGTAGTTTTCTCCTGGAATGCCTAAAAATGAAGGAAGACCTGCACCTGTCGAGATATAGATTGCTTCATAGCCCTTTTCCTTTAGGTCATCAAGGGAGAGGGTTCTACCGACTATGACATTTGTCCTAAGCTTAACACCTAGGCCAATTACGTTTTTAAGTTCTGTATTTACAAGCTTTTTAGGAAGTCTAAATTCTGGTATACCATACATCAATACTCCTCCAGCTGTGTGGAAGGCATCAAAGAGGGTTACCTTGTAGCCAAGTTTGGCAAGATCTGCTGCAGCAGTTAGGCCAGAAGGTCCAGCACCTACAACAGCTACCTTTTCCTTGTTAGCATAGACTTCTACTGGTTTTTTATATTTTAAATTATTGTGATAGTCTGCGACAAATCTTTCAAGCCTACCGATTGCAACAGGTTCGCCTTTTTTGCCTCTAGTACATACTCCCTCGCATTGGTTTTCTTGAGGGCAGACCCTACCGCAGATAGCTGGGAGGTTGTTGGTTTCAGAAATTTTTTGGTAGGCTGCCTCTATATCTCCTTCTGTGATGAGGTGGATAAATTCTGGAATCTTTACAGAAACTGGACAGCCATCCATACAAGGTTTGTTCTTGCATTGAACACAGCGCATGGCTTCTTCTTGAGCCATTTCAAGAGTATAACCTTGGGCTACTTCTTCAAAGTTTTTGTTACGAACATTTGGGTCTTGTTCTGGCATTTTGACTTTTTCTTGACTCATATTAAATTTGGCCATTTCTTACCTCCCCAGTCAGGTTGCAGATGTGTTCTCTTTCTTCTGTAGCATAGTTTCTGGCTCTATTCATAGCTTCATCAAAGTCTACTAAAAATCCGTCAAAGTCAGGTCCATCTACGCAGGCAAATTTCATTTCTCCGCCTACAGTTAGCCTGCAACAGCCACACATGCCAGTTCCATCTACCATTATAGAGTTCATTGAAACTGTTGTAGGAATATCGTGTGGTCTTGTAACAGCTACAACATTTTTCATCATAATAGCAGGGCCAATGGTTAGGACGTGGTCGTATTTTTTGCCTTCATTTATAAGATCTTCGAGCACTTGGGTTACAAAACCTTGTCTGCCATAAGATCCATCGTCTGTTGTTATGTATAAATTATCAGAACAAGCCTTTAGCTCGTCTTCTAGTATGATTATGTCCTTATTTTTAAAACCCATTATTACATCGACATTAGCTCCGACCTCGTGAAGGTATTTAGCTTGTGGATAGGCTATAGCTGTACCAAGTCCTCCGCCCACAACGCATACATTTTTGCCCTTAAGGGAATCTAGGTCTGTTGGCACACCAAGTGGTCCTACAAAGTCTAAAAATCCATCGCCAGCCTTAAGATTATCCATCCTCATAGTTGTACCACCGATAATTTGTACAATGATAGTTACGTTTTCTTCGTCAGTTGATGATATGGTAAAAGGCACTCTTTCGCCCTTTTCATCAAGCCTTAGGATAATAAATTGGCCTGGGAGAGCTTTTCTTGCAATCTCTGGGGCTTTAACAACAAATTTGA
This sequence comes from Anaerococcus sp. NML200537, assembly GCF_026131715.1. NCBI lineage: Bacteria > Bacillati > Bacillota > Tissierellia > Tissierellales > Peptoniphilaceae > Anaerococcus > Anaerococcus sp. NML200537. The sequence goes on from NZ_JAMXSL010000007.1 coordinate 43,740, forward strand.
TAGTGTTAGCATTCAAATTTGTCTTTTCAATAATTCTTGCCATTATTCCTCCTCAAATTGAAATTAAAAGCTAGTAGATATAAGCTTTTCTTTACTGATAATATACTATTTTGACAAGGATTAAGCAATGAGCCTGTAAAAAGCAATTTGAGGTGATATATTTATAAAATATAGTATTATAAAGCTATTGTTAATAATAAAAGAAGGGAGTTTTATGGAAAAGCAAAAGAGAAAATACACAACCAAATACCTTTTGAAACGCTTCATACCATATTATAAGCCATATAAAAAGGTACTTATACAAGATTTAATAGCGGCAAGCCTTACAACCCTATCAGAGCTAATCCTTCCAATTTTATTATCCTACCTTACAGATTGGGCACAAATTGGGATTTTGGATGGGCCAAGGATAGTAAAGGTTGCTATAATATATGCCATAACTAAGTCAATATCAGTAATAGCCAGATACTTCATGCAATCAAGGGGCCACATAATGGGAGCCTTCATCGAAAAGGACATGAGAAGGGACATTTTTAACCACCTCCTAGAGATGGATACAGAATTTTTCAACGAATCAAAGGTCGGTCAGCTAATGACTAGACTTACCTCAGATTTGTTTGAAATAACAGAATTTTCCCACCACGTCCCAGAAGAATTCTTAGTCGGGGCAATCAAACTAATTATATCCTTTATAGTATTGATAAATATTGATATCAAGCTATCTTTAATAATATATTTGATGATTCCAATCATGTATATCATGTCAAGAAGGTCCAGGGAAAAATTTAGACAGGCTACATTTGAGACCAAACGTCAAATAGGGGCAATCAATGCAGGAGTAGAGGATACTTTGCTTGGCATAAGCGTAGTAAAGTCTTTTGCCAACGAAGGAGTCGAAAAGGGTAAATTTGCCAAGGAAAATTCCAAATTTGCCGATATAAAATCTGATAGATACTATGCTATGGCTAGATTTTTCATGGTCAAGGATTCTTTTTCAGGAATTATGTATCTACTTTTGATAAGTTTTGGTGGCTACTTTGTAGTAAGTGGAGAGATAAGTCCTGGAGATTTAATAGCTTTTACCATGTATCTAAACATGCTAATTGCAACAATTGAAAGGCTAATTAACTTCACCGACACCTTTGAAGCAGGAACTACAGGAATAGAAAGATTTGTAGAAGTAATGAGCCTAGATAAGGATATATTTGATAAGGAAAATCCAGAAAATCTTGATGATGTGAAGGGTAAGATTGAATTTGAAAATGTCTACTTCAAATATCCAAACACGCCAGATGAGGACCCTTATGTATTAGAAGATATGTCATTTAAGATAAATGTCGGCGAAAACATAGCCCTAGTAGGCCCATCAGGAGCTGGAAAGACAACTATCTCAAAATTAATCCCAAGATTTTATGATGTTGATAAGGGGTCTATAAAAATCGACAATACTGATATTAAGGACCTATCAATTGAGTCACTTAGAAATAATATAGGAATCGTCCAACAAGATGTCTACCTATTTTCAGGCACAGTTAGGGAAAATATCGCCTATGGTAAGGATGATGCTACTGAGGCTGAAATAATAGAGGCTGCTAGACTTGCTGGGGCAGATGAATTTATAAAAGATTTGCCAGATGGCCTTGATACCTATATAGGAGAACGTGGAGTGAAATTATCCGGCGGTCAGAAACAAAGGATATCAATTGCCAGGGTATTTTTGAAAAATCCACCAATCTTAATCCTAGATGAGGCTACAAGTGCTCTAGATAATAAGAGCGAGGCAATTGTACAAGCTTCCCTTGAAAAATTATCTAAGGGTAGGACAACCCTCACCATAGCCCACAGGTTATCAACCATAATTAATGCTGATGAAATCCTAGTTTTAACTTATGATGGCATAGTTGAAAGAGGAAACCACAAGAATCTTTTAGAGAAAAAAGGCGTCTATTATAATCTATATAATTCCAATAACACAGACTTATTTGGATAAAATTGGCGGAAGGAAGCTTCCGTCTTTTTATTGGTAAAAATCCTTTAAGATGTATAATAAAGGGAGAAAGGGTGACTTATGAAGAAATTTTTTGGAAAGTTCCTTCACGGACTTGCAACATTAATCGGGACTATTTTTACAGTCCTTATAAATTTTATGAATATTTTAGTAATGACCTTTGAGGGCATCAGATCTCTCCTTGCAGTCGTATTTATGCTGGGTTGTTCAACTTTTATATTTTTGCCAACCTTGCTCTTATTTTTACCATCAAAGGTGTGGATGGCAATTTTTGTAATCATGATAATACCAGTTCTTGGACCAAGTTTTATATCATTTTTAAGATATGGCAACTATGTCCTAACTGAATGGATGTATGATAGGGCCAACTCCCTAATTACAGGAGAAAAGCAAGGATTTGACTCTCTTGGTGATTATTCAGAAAAATATATAAATGATAGGCAAAAGGAAAGACAAAGAGCTGCCGAAGAAGAGGCTAGGGCACGCCAAGAGAGGATGAATGATTACTTTGAAGATATATTCGGTAACTTCACCTACTATGAAACAAGAGATTTTGGCCAAGGAGATTTTTCTGGCTTTGGTAACTATCAAAACCAAGGCGGATATCAAGGTGGATATCAGAATTATGGAGTAAATGACCTAGGTTTTAAGGAAAAATACGAAAAATCTTGTCAAACCTTAGACCTACCTTTAAATACAGACATTTACCAGGTTAAGCTTAATTATAGAAAGCTTGCAAAAAAATACCATCCTGATCTAAATAAAGAGCCAGGAGCTAAGGAGAAATTCCAAGAGGTAAATGCAGCCTATGAGTTTTTGAGTGAAGATAATATTAAAAAGTATAAGAATACTTACCTATAGGAAAAATTATGCACGATCAGATAAGAAATGAAGAATCAGCTGTCCTATTATCAGAAATAGCCAGCGATGCTGGTGCCATCATGCTTGAAAATGGTGCTGAAGTTTATAGGGTAGAAGATACAATTGAAAGAATTATAAGAAGTAAGAAAAATACTAAGGATGTGGATGTTTACTCAACTACCAATGTTATAATCCTAAGCTTTTCTTACAAAAATGAAGTCCATACCAATGTTAGAAGGGTCAAAGCTAGGTCAAATAACCTTTATTATATAGATAAGGTCAATAGCTTTTCCAGGTCCTTCTGTAGGGGAGAGATGAGCCTTGAAAATGCCCTAAGGGAGCTTAAAAACATTAAGGAATCACCAGATAAACCCCTAATTTTTAAGATTGTCGGTGCAGGCATTGCAGCTGCTGCTTATTCACTCCTTTTAAAGGGTGGTATAAATGAGATGTTAATTTCCTTTATTGTAGGAAGCTTATCCTACTATTTTGCTCATTTTCTTGAAGAAAATAGTTTGGGATATTTTGTTGTTAATTACCTCTACGGAGTAATGGTTTCACTGGTAACTATCCTTGCCCTTAACTTTATTGGAGGGATTGAGTCATCTAAGGTTATAATTTCATCAATGATGGCTTTTGTCCCTGGAATAATGCTTACAAATTCCATGAGAGACTTGATGAGTGGAGATTCAACCTCAGGTCTAACTGGAGCTGTTATTGCAATTTTAATTTCAACAGCCCTTGCCATGGGCGTAGGTACACCGATTACTATTATGAAGCTTTGGAGTTAAGATGTTATATATAAAAGAATTTATAATTTCAACTATATCTGCCTTTGGATTTTCATATGTGTTTAATTCGCCAAAAAAGTCAGTCTTAGTTTCAGGACTTAATGCGGGCTTTGGCTGGGTTATATTTAGGCTTGTTGAGCAATTTAGCGAATCTGTCTATATAGCTTCTTTTATGTCAGCCTTATTTATAGCCATTAGTTCAGAAGTTTTGGCAAGGATTTTTCATTATCCAGCCAGCATATTTATCTTCCCTGGCATAATAAATCTTTGCCCAGGAGAAGCAATTTACAATACTATGAGATATTTTATAGCAAATGAGACACCTATGGCTATAATTTCACTTTATAAGGCCCTTGGTATAGCAGCAGCTATTGCCTTTGGAGTCTTATTGTCATCATCATTTTCCTTATCTTTAAGGACTTATAAGGAAAGAAGCCACAGGAGAACAGATTTTTTAAGCATATTATTAGGGAGAAAAAAATGATAGAAGTATATTTAGCAGGTGGGTGCTTTTGGGGAGTTGAAGCCTACTTTTCAAATCTTGATGGAGTAATTAAGACAGAAGTAGGCTATGCCAATGGTAAAACTGCCACAACCACCTATGAAGAGTTAAAAGTCACAGGCTTTGCGGAAACAGTCAAGGTAACATTTGATGAAGAAATTATAAGTTTAAATGAAATATTTGAACATTTTTACTATATAATTGACCCAACTAGCCTTAACAAACAGGGCAATGATGTTGGAAGCCAATATAGGACTGGAATTTATTCTAGGTCTGAAGCAATTTTAAAGGCAGCAAGAAACTTTTTAAATATTAAGCAAGAAAAAGAAAAAGAGAAAATTATGGTGGAAGTCAAGGTCCTAAATAATTATATCAGGGCTGAAGAATACCACCAAGACTATTTAAAGAAAAACCCAGCTGGCTATTGCCATATAAATCTGGATGATGTATTGGAGATATAAAATGAAAATTAGAAAAATATTAGGCCTAGGCCTGGCCCTCCTTTTAGCTGGACCAAGCTTATCCTTTGCAGATGAAATAGTTTATTACGATAATAGCAATTTGGATAAGGTCTTAGTAGAAAATGGAATAAAGGTTGATACAAATAAAATTTCAGCAAGACGTCAAGCAGAAATAGCCAAAAATAATGATCAGGGCAGGCAAAATCTTACAAAAGAGACTAAAGAAGCAATTAAAGAAGTCAAAGAAGAAAAAGCTCCAGTTCTTTATCCAAAGACAGCAGTTTACTCAAATGTAGTAGATATTTCAGAGCACCAAAAGCCAAGTGCTATCAATTACGACAAGTTTGCCAAAGACATAGAGGGAGCAATCCTCCGTTCATCAATAACAACTTTCAAGGAAGATGAAAAAACTAAGGAAAAGACCTATTATCTTAGAAAAGATTTCACCGTGGATACCCATTATGATAATCTTAACAGAAGGGGAGTCCCAATTGGATTTTATCACTATTCAAGGGCTACAAATGAAGAAGAAGCTAGGAAAGAAGCCAACTTCGTCCTAGATTTTGTTAAAGGAAAAAATGTATCTCTTCCAATCTATATAGATATAGAAGATAATCTAAGGCAGGCCAAGGCAGGCAGGGAAAACTTATCAAGGGCAGCAGATGCTTTTATAAAGACGATGAAAGCCAAAGGATATCTTGCAGGAATTTATTCTTATCCACACTTTGCCAAAAACCACCTAACAAGAGAAGTTAGAAATAATAATGAATTTTGGATAGCTGATTATAAGGCAAAAAACTATACAGGCTATACAGATACAGACTTTGATGTATGGCAATATGCCCACACAGGCAGGGTAAATGGCTACAATGGTAACATTGATAAAAATATCCTATACAGAGATTATCCATTAATAATCAAAGGCAGATCTTATAAGGATATGGATAAGCTTGTCCAAGAAATCATGGATGGCTATTGGTCCTATGGTAAGGAAAGAGAAAGACGCTTGACTTATGCAGGCTACGACTATAATATAATACAAAAAGAAGTAAACAAAAGATTGAGAGGTTAATTATGGCAATTAAATATGATATAGTAGAAAATATCGGAGTATTATCAACAAATGCTAAGGGTTGGACCAAGGAGCTTAACCTAGTAAGCTGGAATGAAAGAGATCCAAAATACGATATCAGAGATTGGAATGAAGATCACACAAGAATGAGCAAGGGTATAACCCTAAGTGCTGAAGAAGCGGAAGTACTTAAAAATATCCTAGCTGACGAATTTGAAGACTAAAAGCCTCTCCCTAGCTGGGAGAGTTTTTCTATAAGGAGAAAAAATGACATATTTTTACGCTCTAATATCTGCAATATTTGCAGCTCTCACATCAATCCTCGCCAAGTTTGGCATAGGAGATATTAATTCAAACCTAGCCACAGCCATAAGGACTTGCGTAGTCCTAGTATTTTCCTGGATAATGGTTTTTGTTGTAGGTGGCCAGCATGACCTAAGTCAAATATCCAAAAAATCCCTCATATTTTTGATTCTTTCAGGTCTTGCCACAGGCATCTCCTGGCTAGCCTTCTATAAGGCAATCCAACTAGGAGATGTATCAAAGGTAGTGCCGATCGATAAGTTAAGTGTGGTCTTTACGATAATATTTGCCTTTTTATTTTTAGGAGAAGTAGCCAGCAAAAAGGCTATAATTGGGACAATTTTTATCACCATAGGCACCCTTGTCATGGTTTTATAAAATTTGGGTAAATATAAAAATAAAGGAGATTTTATGGAAAAAGAATTAAAAAATAAAAAAATATATTTACAAGTAAATACAAATGGGGCCTACATAGAAAAATTCACCTATGATGAGAAAGATGTATTTTACCCAAAATTTCAAAGGGAAATTAATGGCAAAAATAAAACAAGAGGTGGCAGCCACCCATGCCTTCCATCCTTTGGTCCAAGCGAGATAAACGACCTTAAAGATCATGGCTACGGAAGAGATAAGGAGTGGGAAATTAAAGAGATAAGCGATAAAAAAATCGACCTCTATCTTGCAGGAAGATGTGGCTATGAAGGAGTAGATTCCTTTATAAGCTACGAGTTGGGAGAGGATTATTTATTAGCTGAGATAAAGATGGTAAATGGGTCTGATAAGGACTTGCCAGTAGCACCAGGCTTTCACCCATATTTTAAAGCAGGAGAAAGCTTTAAAGTAGAGGGCCTAGATTTTGGCGACTTTAACCTAGAAGACACTTATTTTTTGGATGCTAGTGAAGTAAAATTCAGGGCAGAAAATTTTAATATAAAAATCACAAGCGATAATTTCCACAAATTTGCAATTTGGACAGATTTTCTAGAAGATTATAGGTGCGTAGAACCATGCTACAATGGCAAGTCTTTCATCAAGGGCGGAGACCCATTTATCCTAAAATCTGGCCAAACTTTTAAGGCATCAATGAAAATAAAAATTGAAGAATAAGCAAAATATCCAGGTTCAGACTTGGATATTTTAAAATCAGTAAATATTATTCGAAAGAAATTTATGAAAAATTAAAGTGAAAAATGCCGCCTTAGGGCGGTTTTCATTTGCTCACAAACCTTGATATCAAGCTTTATAAAAGTATATTCAAAGAATGAAGAAGATATATTTTGACTATGCTGCAACTAGCATTAAAAGAAAGAAAATTTTAGAAAAAATATTAGAAAATGCTGATAAGTTTGACGGCAACCCTGATTCTAGCCATGCCTTTGGTAGAGAGGCTAAGAAGATTTTGGAAGATGCAAGAAGAAATATTGCAGAAAGCATAAATGCAAATCCATCTCAAATTATTTTCACATCAGGGGCAAGTGAGTCAAATAATACAGTTTTATCAGCCTTTGCTGATCAGAAAATTATCACAACAAATATAGAACATGACTCTATAGAAAATACTTATAAGCCAGAAAATACCATCCTTTTAGGGATTGAAAAAGATACCGACATTCTTGAGGCCCTTAAGGCAAAGCTTACTGATGAGGTTAAGCTTGTGTCAATAATGATGGTTAATAACGAAACTGGTTTTATTTTACCTATCAAGGAAATTGGAGAATTTCTAAGAGATAGGGATGTGTATTTTCATGTAGACTGCGTCCAGGCCTATGGCCATATTGATATAGATGTGGATGATATGGGGATTGATTTCTTATCCCTTTCTGGCCATAAGATTGGTGGAATTAATGGTTTTGGAGTGCTTTTTGCAAGAGAAAACCTCCCTTCCTTTATAAAGGGTGGCGAACAGGAAAAATACCGCAGGGCCGGAACTTCCTTTGTAATGGGAGCCTATTCGATGGCTAAATCTTTCCCTTATATGGTTGAAGAAAGGGTAAAGATAAAAGAATTAAAGAATTATTTGATAAATAGCCTTGGCAAAACTGGTTTGTCTTATGAAATAAATGGTAATCCAGAAAAAGATGTCGACCATATAATAAATATTTATTTTAAGGACTACAGGGCTGATTTTCTCCTTACCTATTTGGATATGCACGGTATAGGAGTGTCTGCAGGATCTGCTTGTAGGGCTGGGGCTGTGATTCCTTCAAAGGTTGTTGAAAGAATTTATGGACCGGATAGGGCGAAAAATTCCCTTAGGATAAGTCTTGGTTTTGAAAATACTAAGGAAGATATTGACAAACTTATAGAAGTGTTAGGAGCTTTGAGATGACAGATAAAAAAGATATAAAGGTAATAGTAGGTATCTCAGGTGGGGTAGATTCTTCTGTTGCAGCCCTTCTTTTAAAGGAAGAAGGCTATGATGTGACAGGGATTTTCATGAAAAACTGGGATGATACCGATGAAAATGGCTTTTGTACTGCCGAAGAAGACTTTGAAGATGCAGTAGCAGTTTGTAATCAAATCGGCATTCCCTACTATTCAATAAATTTTGAAAAAGAATACTATGACAGGGTTTTTACTTATTTTCTTGAAGAATATAAGAAGGGTAGGACTCCAAACCCTGATATCATGTGCAATAAGGAAATAAAATTTAAGGCATTTTTAGATTTTGCCAAAAATCTTGGAGCAGACTATCTTGCAACAGGCCATTATGCCAGAGTTGATAGGTCTAGCGGGGAAACAAAGATGCTTAGGGGCCTAGATTCTAACAAGGATCAAACCTATTTTCTAAGCCAACTTTCCCAAGACCAGATAAAGGATGTACTATTTCCTGTAGGAGATTTGCAAAAATCTGAGGTGAGGGAAATCGCTAAAAGAGCAGGCCTTGCTACAGCAAATAAGAAGGATTCAACAGGAATTTGCTTCATTGGCGAAAGAGATTTTAACGAATTCCTATCCCATTATTTGCCAGCCCAGCCGGGAAATATTGTCAATACTGAGGGAAATATTTTGGGCAAACACGATGGCCTTATGTATCACACAATCGGTCAAAGACGTGGTCTTGGAATTGGTGGAGAAGGTGAAGCTTGGTTTGTCTATGGCAAAGATTTAGAAAAAAACGAGCTTCTAGTTTGCCAGGGAAAGAAAAATCCACTCCTATTTTCAAATAAGCTTTATGGTTCAGAATTTTCTACAATTTCTGATAAGCCTTGCCCAGAAGAATTTGATTGCACTGCCAAATTTAGGTACAGACAGGCAGATATAAATGCCCATGTAAAATTACTTGGGGATGGCAAGGTAGAAGTGACCTATGATGAAACCAAGGCAGTTACACCTGGCCAAGCTGCAGTATTTTATGATGGGGAAGTGTGCTTGGGATCTGCAATAATTGATGAAGTATATATGAATGATAAAAAGTTAAGAGTATAAAAATAAACCTTGAAAGCATTGAACTTTCAAGGTTTTTCTTATATATTTATTTCTAAAACAATAGGTGTGTGGTCTTGTCTTTCGCCAGAGTTAATCATATCAGAATTTGTTATTAAATCCTTAATCCTATCAGAAACTAGGAAATAATCTATTCTCCAGCCTGAGTTGTTGATTTTACTTGTTTTTACCCTTTGGGCCCACCAGGTGTATTTGCCTCGGGCATCGCCGTGGATATATCTAAAGGTGTCTGTAAAGCCCTTTGCTAAAAGATTTGTAAAACCTTCCCTCTCCTCATCTGTAAAACCTGCTGACATGCGGTTATTTTCTGGATGAGCAAGGTCGATTTCCTCGTGGGCCACATTATAGTCCCCACAGGCGATTACAGGTTTATTATTATCTAAACTTTTTAAATAATCTGCATAAAGCTTATCCCATTCTTGTCTTTCAGGAAGTCTAACAAGCTTATCACCAGCATTTGGTGTATAAACGTGGGTGAAATAATAATTTTCAAATTCTAAGGTAATAATCCTACCTTCAAGATCCATAGTAGATGGGGCCCCGATTACAGGAAAGTCTACCTCAGGCTTTAGGCCTTTTTTATAAAGGGTCATGGTGCCTGCATAGGATTTGCGAGCGCCTTCCTGACTTGATAGCCAAACGTAATCATAATCAGGGAAATATTCGGCAAGTTTTTCCTTATGTTTCTTGCTAGGGCCGCCGTGAGGAAGTTTAGTCTCTTGAATGGCAATGATATCTGCATCTTCCTTAACGATAGTATCTAATACTAAACGGCTCATCACAGCCCTATTAGAATCGCTTGTAAGGGCTGCATTTAGTGAATCTATATTCCATGAAATAAATTTCATTTAAATCTCCTTTGTTATTTTCTTCTTATATTAGTATACAACTTTTAAAAAACTTTCAAAATTTCTACAAAATTAACACAAATTTAACACCCTATTGGGTATTATATAATTAAGAAAGATACCAATACATAATTTAAGGAGGGTGTCATGAAAAAATCTAAATTATTACTAGCCCTAGCAATCTCAGCTATGTTAATTAACACAGCTTTCGCTAGCGAAGAAATGAAAAATCAAAAAGTAAATGAAATCGACGCAGAAGACTCAATTACAAATCCAAAAGTAGCAGAATATAAGATTAAAAAGATTTATGAGGAAGGTGTTGACCTTGCAGCAGTTAATAACGAAGCAGAAGTCTACAATGTGCCAAAATCTTATTTTAAGGGAATGGACCTTAAGGAAGGAAAAGTATTTACCCTTTACACATCTTGGGAAATCCTAGAATCTGATCCTGCAAAATTTGTAAAAGTATATAGGGTCATAGAAGGTAAGGAAAGCCACGTAATAACTGATACTTATGTAATTAAAAAAATAAATGCAGAAGGGGTAGACTTATATAAAAAATCTAATCCAGATGATTTATATAATGTTCCTAAGAGTGAATTCAAAAATATTGACCTTGTAGAAGGTAAAGAAGTTGAAATAACAGCCGATGATATTCTAACAGCCTCTGACCCTGCAAAATTTATTAAAATACATCAAATAAAAGAAGTGAAATCTGAAGAAGAAAAAATTGTAAAAGATTATGTAGTAAAAGAAATTCACGAAGAAGGTGTAGATCTTTATGAACTAGGAAATGAAGCAAATGTCTACAATGTTCCTAAAAAAGAATTTAAGGACATGAAGCTTGAAAAAGGCAAAGTCTTTACAATTACAACTAACGATGTAGTTATGACTTCTAATCCAGCCCAATTTGGTAAAATCTATTCAATAGTTGAAAAAGAACAAGCTAAAAAAATGACCAAAGAATATGTAGTAGAAAAAATAAATGGAGACTTTGTAACAGTCTATGAAAAAGGAAACAAAGAAGACAAATACAATCTAAATAAAAAAGATTTTGGAAAAGTAAATCCAGAAGTAGGCAAAACTTACAAGATAGAAACATCTGAAGAAATCCTAACATCAGATCCAGCTCAATTTGCAGCTGTATATAAGGTTGAAGAAGTAAAAGAAAAACAAAAAAAGGAAGAGAAAAAAGAAAAAGCTAAAGAAACTATGCTTACAGACACCTTTGTAATAGAAAAAATCGATGAGGAAGGAGTCACAGTAGCTAGAAAATCAAATAAGGAAGATAAGTATTTAGTCCCTAAAAAAGAATTTGGCAAAAGCGAATTAAAAGTAGGAAAAGTCTATAAAATCACGACAGATGATGTAATCCTAACTTCTTATCCAGCCCAATTTGGCAAAATCTTTAAGATAGAAGAAGTAGAGGCAAAAGATAATAAAAAGGAAGATAAAAATTCTAAAAAAGAAAACAAGTCTTCTGCTAAAAACCCAAAGACAGGTCTAATCGGCTCATCAATGGCCCTAATTGGACTAATCGGTGCAGGTCTTGCTTATAAAAAAACTAAATAAGAGATAAATGTTTAACTTTATTACAATCCATTCCTCAGGGGTGGATTGTTTTTTTGCTTATTTACGATAAAGTTATCTTAAAAGAAGGGATAGGCAATGAAAAAATCACTTAAAATTTTTATAATAATATTTATAAGCATCATTGGTCTAATTGTGATTTTCAACCTAGCTTTAAATATACTTAGGGAAAATTCTCAGCTTAAAGACCTAAAAGAAATAGGAGATAGGTTGTCTTCTTATCAGTTGGAATATTATAGTGAGCGTGGCTTTGGCAATGATAGGGAGGATGTATATTCCTTTAGCCTAAAAGATACAGATGATATAAAAGATTTTAAGAAAATTAATGAATTTTTTGAAAAACGCTATGAAAATCTCACTGACCTTATAAAAAGAGAAAATCCTGACCACCATATCCTAAATGACCTTGAGAAATTTAGGCAAAATGACGATATTTATTATATGGACCTAGATCTAATGAGTGAGGAAAAATTATATTTTTATTCTCCAAAAACTAATAAGGGTTTCCTAATTATTTTCACTATCTAGACTTTGATAAGCAGAATGTGATAAGATTAGTAATAAGGAGAGTATATGAAAAAGATTTTAAAACTAAGTCTAATAATCTTTGGACTTTTTATAAGTTTTGAACCAAGGATCTTTGCGGATGAAAATTCCCTCAAAGAAGATATCCATGATGCAATTTATAATACTATTGATGGCAAGCTTACTTATGACATAAATATAAAATCAATCGGTGGAGAAAGTGATGTTGATATAAGGATGTCAAATGCTGATACGCCTTATCTTCCATCAGCATCAACAATCAAGATTTTTATCGGTCTTGCTATGAGAGATGCCATATATGATGGAGATTTTTCATATTCTGATGGTATAAAAGATGACCTTGACCTAGCCTTAAGAAATTCTGATAATGATGCAACAAACCGCCTCATAGAAAAATTAGGTTTTGATAGGATAAATAGAGCGATTTTTAAATATACTTTGTCAGATAAAACTAGGCTTAATAGGCTAATGCTTGGCCAAGGAGATGAAAATATAACAAACTCTAAGGACCTAAGTAAGGGACTCATTGAAATTTATAAGTCAAATGATGAAATATCTAAAGATATGATAAAATCAATGGAAGATTCATCATCAAAAAGAGTCAAGCTTTTAAAAGATATAAATCCAAGCTTATATTGCCTAAACAAAACAGGCGAGCTAAAAAATATTGAAAATGACCTAGCCCTTATAAATACTGGAAAGTCTAGCTTTATAATAAGCCTTTTGACAGAAGATAGGGCAAATCTTGGTCGTGATATGCAAATAAAGCTCATAAATAACTTAGGTTTGGAAATAACGGAAGCCTTCGTTAATTATGATAAGAAGATGACTCTTCTTAAGGAGCAAAAAGAAAGAGCAGAGATTTCTAGGATGGATACGACAGAGAAGAAACTTGCCTATGCAATTTATAAAAATCAGATAAGTTATGATGCAGCAAGCCTTTTATTAAAGACAAATTCTGTTGATAATATTAGAGAAAATTTAGAAAGATCAAATAAGAAATCAGAATATCTAGTAATAAGAGCAAGTGATAGCCTCGCTAAGCTTACAAAAAATAAAATAGAAAGTAAGGATGACAGGACCCTTAACCTAATAAGACTTATTTATACAGATAAAAAAGATTTAAGACAAATAAATACCAGCCTTGCCCTAGCCTTTTATAACAACAACAGGAGCCTAGAAGCTGCAAAGACTCTTCTAGAAAAATCTCCAAGGGCAAGTCTTGATATTAGGTCAAAGCTATTGGCTAATATCAAAAACTCAGAAGAAATGGTAGAAAAAGCCAAAAAAATCCTATAGAAAAGAAATAAACATGATATTAATTGCAGATGATACGATAAGAGTAGATAAGTATATATCCGACGAACTTGATGAAATACCAAGGGAGAAGATAAAAGACTTTATCAAGGATAAGCTTATACTAGTAAATGAAAATCAAATAAAACCATCTTTCAAGCTAAAAGAGGGCGATGAAATCTTTATCGACGATAGCCTATTTGAAGTACCTGAATTAATAGCAGAAGACATCCCCCTAGATGTGGTCTATGAAAATGATGACTTAGCAGTCATTAACAAGCAAAAAAATCTCATAGTCCATCCGGCAGGATCAATTGTGACTGGCACCCTTGTAAATGCCTTGCTTTTTAAGTATGGTTATGACAATCTCTCCCACATTGGTGGCGAAGATAGGCCAGGCATTGTCCATAGACTTGATAAGGATACGACTGGACTTATGGTAATTGCCAAAAATAACGACTCCTACCGCTACCTTAAAAATCTTTTCGAGACTAGAAAGGTCAGAAAGGAATATTTGGCTATAGTCTTTGGCAATTTTAGGGAAAAATCAGCCAGGATAGAAAATTTTATGGGCAGAGACCCCCACAATAGGAGAAAGATGGCGGTTTTAAATTTAGGGAGAAAAGCCATATCTGAATATGAGGTCCTAAGCGAAGTCGAGGGATTTTCCCTAGTTAGGGTTCATATAATAACAGGCAGGACCCATCAAATAAGGGTCCATATGACAGATATCAACCATCCCCTCCTAGGAGATCCAGTCTATGGCAATTTCAAGCACAAATTTAACCTAGACCATCCACTTCTTCACTGCACCTACCTTGCCTTTGAAGATAAAAATGGAGAAAAATTAGAATTTAAGCAAAGGCCACCAGAAGAATTTATGAAGTATCTAAATATTTTAGGCCTTGATGAAGAGAAGATAAAAGTTGAGTGAAAGCTCAGCTTTTTTAAATGCTTAAAAGTCTTAAATTTTATGATATAATTATATAAGACAGGGGGTTAATATGTATTCAAAAACTAATACAACTTCACTAATTGGCCTTGAAGGGAGATTGGTGGAGGTTGAAAGCGATATAACAAGCGGCTTGCCAAAATTTAATATAGTCGGCCTGCCAGATTCATCGATAAATGAAGCCAAGGATAGGGTCAGGGTTGCCCTAATAAATTCCGGCTACAAATTTCCAGCTGGAAGGATTACCATAAATTTATCACCAGCTGACTTAAAAAAGGAAGGCACACAACTAGATTTGCCTATTGCCATTTCCCTCCTAAGCTCTATGGGCATCATTGAAAGGATAAATGATGACCTTATCTTTCTTGGAGAACTTTCTCTAGATGGGAGAATTATGCCAATTAGGGGAGCTCTTGCCATGGTTATTTCTATGAGAGAAAAGGGCTTTAATAAATTTATAATTCCTTACGAAAATAAGGATGAATGTACCATTATCTCTGATATAGAAGTCTATCCTTTTATGAAGTTAGAAGAGATTGTCGGCTTTCTAAATGGAGATATTAGCAAAAGTCCCTATAAGATAAATCCAGCCCTGCTTGAAGATAAGGTATCCTATGACTATGATTTTAAGGATCTTAAGGGCCAGGAAAATCTCAAACGTGCCCTCCAAATAGCAGCTGCTGGAGGCCATAACCTACTCATGATAGGAGCTCCAGGATCTGGAAAGACCTTCTCAGCCAAGCATTTACCAACAATTCTTCCAGATATGAGCTTTGAAGAAAGGGTGGAGGTTACAAAAATTTATTCTATAATGGGACTTCTTGATAGCGGTCATCTTGTAAATGAAAGACCTTTTAGGGCACCCCACCACTCATCAAGCCAGGTAGCCCTCATAGGTGGCGGCCATTCGGTGCCAAAGCCTGGTGAGATAACCCTAGCCCATAGGGGAGTTTTGTTTTTGGATGAGTTTCCAGAATACCAGAAAAATGTTATCGAAGCTTTGAGAGAACCCCTAGAAAACAAGGAAATAAACGTGGCCCGCGCCCAGGCTAGTGTCAAATATCCTTCAGATTTTATCCTAATTGCAGCCATGAACCCATGTCCATGCGGCAATTATGGCAATCCACTTAAGGAATGCACTTGCTCCATCAATGAGATTAGAAGATATTTAAATAAGATTTCTTCCCCAATCTTAGATAGGATCGACATCCACATAGAGATAAAACCTGTCAAATACGATGATCTAAGGGGAGATACTAAGTCCAAATCATCAGCTGAGTTAAAAAGTGAGGTGGTAAGGGCAAGGGAAATTCAAAGTGCTCGATACAAGGACGAAAAAATAAAGACCAACGCCCTGCTTTCAACCAGACAGATGAAAAAATATATCAAACTAAGTCCAGACGTTGAAAAAATCGGTCAAGTGGCCTTTAACAAATATAATTTTTCGGTAAGAAGCTATAACAAAATTCTTAAGATGGCTAGAACAATAGCAGATCTTGAAGCAAGCCCAGAAATCACCCAAAAGCACCTCTTAGAAGCCATTAGATACAGGTCCTTGGATGATAAGTATTGGAGCGTATAATGCCTGACCAAAGAAAGATTTTATCCGATATAGATGGCTTTATCAACGATTTATTAAGCCATGCTATAAGGGAAAATGCATCTGATATCCATATCCAACAAGAAGAAACTTATGGCAAGATTAGATTAAGGATAGATGGGATTTTGTTTGATATAATGAGGATTAATAAGACAAATGCCGAAATGCTTATATCAAAAATAAAAGTGGAAGCCAAGATGGATATTTCAGAAAAACGTCTCCCACAAGATGGGGCATTAAAGCTAGAGAATTTTGAAAACATCGACTTTAGGATATCAACCCTTGCCACAGTCAATGGTGAAAAGTTAGTCCTAAGAATCCTTTCCTTAGAAAGATTTAAAAATAGGGCAAGGCTTCTAGGCTTTTCTGATAATTCTAAGGAAAAATTACAAAAGGCAATTAGTAAAAAAAGCGGCATGGTCCTAATAAGCGGGCCAACAGGCTCAGGCAAGTCCACCTCCCTCTACGGCCTACTAGAAAGCCTAAATACAGAGGAAGTAAACATAGTTTCAATTGAAGACCCAGTTGAATATAAGATAGAAAATATAAATCAAATATCAGTAAAGGAAAAAATCGGCTTAACCTATCCCAAAATTTTGAGAGCTATCCTCCGCCAAGATCCGGACATAATAATGATAGGCGAGATAAGAGATAAGGAGACAGCAGCCATAGCTATAAGGGCGGCCATAACTGGTCATTTAGTCGTGAGCACAACTCACACGACTGATGCCCTCTCAGCCTTAGTAAGACTAAAAGACTTAGGAGTAGAGGAATTTCTCATAAGATCGGCCATAAATGCACTGGCCAGCCAAAGGCTAGTCAGAAAATTATGCACCTGCAAAAAATCCGACACCATGACAGACTTCGAATATGAACTAGTAAGCAAATACCTAAGGGTGGATAGAAATAAAAAAATCTACAGACCTGTAGGCTGCCTAAAATGCAAAAAAGGCTATATAGAACGCCAGGCAGTAGAAGAAGTAATCCTAATAGATGATGAATTCAAAGAAATACTTAAAAACTACGGCCTAGAATCAAAGGAACTAAAGGATAAGCTAAAAAAAGAAAAGTTTAGACCTATGATAACAAATGGCCTAATCCAAGTAATGGAAGGTGATACTTCTTTTGAGGAAGTGTTATCCGTCCTTGATTATTGAGGGAAAATATGAAAAAATTAAAAATAATTATGGGCCTTTTGGCTTCAATAATAATAGGAATTTCCCTATCTTTCTTATTAAGAAGTAAAGAAATTCATTTTGATTATGAAGTTGATGCTAAATATTATTCTAAAGACCAAAGTCCTTTTGAAAATGACTTTGATTATGCTTTTGACACCTTAGAAAACTACTATGCCCTTTTTTATAGAAATGGAACCTATGATTTTTTGGAAAGGCGAAGTGACTATAAGAAAGAAATAGAAAACATAAGTACCGATAGGGAATTTTTTGACAGGATGAATAAGATTTTAGAAGACTTGGGTGATGGTCATACCAATCTATTAGATAGTGAAGAATCTTACGACATGAAGGAGACCTTTGTCTTATCCAATAAAGAGGAAAAGGGAGAAGTAAATGTTGATTTGATAAATTATTTATTTGGGATAAAAATATCACGTTTATTTGATAAGGTTTTTAAAGAATCTAGGGCTGCTACAAAAAATCTAATTACCCAAGACATAAATAAGGAGATAGCCTACTTAAAAATTAGGGCAATGATTGACCCAGGTACAGCTGATTTTGAGGAAGATTTGGAGCTATTGAAAACTTACTTAAAAAAATCAAAAAATAAAAAGGCTTTAATTATTGATCTTAGAGGCAATGGTGGGGGCAATTCTGCTTATACAGATACTTATTTGTATCCGATGATTTTGGGTAAAAGAAAATTTAAAGATAGTCATGAATATATTCTATTCAGGTCAGATGAGGTCTTTAAGTATGATCCCCAATATCCGGAATCAAAGGATTCCATAAAGAAAATTAAGGAGTCAGATTTTAAATATTTGGAAGATAATATTCCTTTTCTTAAGAAAGATAAGAAGATGATAGATAATATCAGAAAAAATTACACCCACATAATCTTTAATCCGGGTCTTGAAAATGCTGGCGAATTTGGAGATGAATATAAATTTAATGGCAATCTCTATCTTTTGATAGATGAAGATGTTTATTCATCAGGCCAAATAGCAGCCCACTTTTTTAGGGATAATAAGCTAGGAACAATTATAGGGGAAAAGACAGGAGGAGATGGTATAGGGACAACACCAGCCATGGTAAAACTACCAAACACTAAATACATCCTAAGATTTTCCCATGAGTTAGGCCTTAGGGAAACAAAGTCAATGGAAGAATCAACCTACACAATCCCAGATATAGAGATTCCAAAAAAAGATCAATCAGAAATTCCTTCTAATGATGGGTGCGTCAAAAAAGTAATAGAAATAGAAGCTCAAAAAAATTAGCCTACAAACTTTAAAATAGTCTGTGGGCTTTTTTACATTATGGAAAAAATTTCCTTGTACCTATCCTCAGCACCCAGCTTACTTGTTTGAAATTTGTTTATTTCAAGATTTGATCTTGTAAGGATATTCATAAATTCTATATAATTATCTTCATTCATATTTATTTCAAGAATGCTTCTATCAGGATTTTCCTCAAATTTAAATTTTTCATTCCTTTCCAAGATATTTTTAAAGACTATAAGATTTTCATGGTTTTTAAATCCTAATAATATTTTTAATTTCTTAAAATCATTAATATTTTCATAAATAAGTCTACCATCTTTTATAAAGAGGATATCATTTGTAACCTGATCTATTTCTAGTAGAGAGTGTGATGATATTATCAGTGTCTTACCATTTTTATGGAGGTTTGTAATAATATGTCTTGTTTTTAGGATGCTTGTTGGGTCTAGGCCATTAAGGGGTTCATCCATTATAATAAGGTCAGCATCTGGCATTATAGCCATGGCAAGGAGGAGGTGTTGTTTCATACCTAGAGAATAGGAGGCAACTTTCTTGTCCATATAAGAGCCAATATCTAAAAAATCAATCACATAGGAAATTCTATTTTCATCAAGATTATGGCTTTCTTTAATAAATTTCAGATGGTCAAGGCCAGTCAGATAGGGATAGAGTATCGTATTATCTTTAAGGATTGACATTTTTTGAAAAACATCAGGCTTTTTATTGGTAATGCCAAAAATATTTATCTCCCCCTTATATGGTATAAGGTTTCCTATACAATTTATTAGGGTAGACTTACCTGCGCCATTTGGACCTACTAGGCCTAGGATTGTAGGCTTTTCTAAATCAAAAGAAATATTTTTTAAAACTTTGTGTTTCCCATAAGATTTTTCTAAATTTTTAATAGATAAGATCATAAGTCCTCCTTTACAAATCCTAATACGTTAGTATAGTAATAATATATCGTAATATTATCTTTTGTCAATATTTATCTCGTAGATAGGTCTATGCCATACACAATTAGGAGATATTATGAATAAAATAAGAAAAATAATAATGATTGTACTAATGTTTGCGTTATTACCTTTAGTAAATGTTAATGCTGAAACTGAAGTTAAAAAAGATACAGAATTTACAACAAGTTATAAAGCTGAAAAAGCTTATAGGTCAAAAATAGTTAGAGCAATGACACGTATGGCTCCTGATAAAGTCAGATATAAAAAACTTGAAGGAAACTATCTTTATGAAGGCTGGCTTTACTATGAAAGATTTATTGGTATAGAGGAGAGCAGTGGATTAGGGTTATTTGTATATGGCGGTTATGTAAATGCTTACCCAAAGAATGATGTAATGAATTTGACCGTTGATAGATAGTTAGATTAAGGGCATAGACTTTTCTAATATAGGAAGGAAAAATTATGAAATTTGAATTTAAAAAGCTAATAAAAAATAAAATTTTCCTTATTTTTATCCTTGCTAGTCTTATCTTTGCCCTTTTTATCTCTTTTATCAAAAAAGCAGATATTGATTATTCTTTAATTGACGGTTTGGAAGATGTGAATGTACTTGACAGGGTATTAGAAAAGGATAATAATCTTTGCTTTAAACTTTCTGATACCTATCCACCCACTACGGTTTGGCAAGGAGTGACAGATGATTTTAATAAAGATTACCAAAAGATTGTTGGCCAAATTGATTATGATGAAATGGTTCTTTCAAGTGATGAATATCTAGGGGAAAATCCTCCTATTATGAGAGCATCATTTTTCGAGGATATCTTAAATTTTATTGATAAGTATAAGCTTAAGACAAGCCCTCTAAATGAGCAAAGATTAATATTCTTAAGGGATTTTTATAAAAATATTGAAAATAAAGACTTAAGTCCAGATTCATTTATAAAAAATATAAGAAAGTCAAGTCAAAATATTTTTTATTCTAATATCAAAATATATTTCGGCTTAGTTCCTGTCCTGTTAATAAGCCTATTTGTAGGTGCAAGCCTTAGTAGGGATTATGAAAATGGTCAGGCCTTTTTAAAATTAACTTCTATCAAGAAAAGGATTTGGATTTTGCTTGATAAGCTTAGCTTAGGACTTTTTCTAGCTTTTATATATTTTCTTACAATTGTACTAACATCATTTTTAATAGGTAAAATCAAGGGGGATTATGATTGGATTTTTACCTTACCAATAGGAAGTTTTGGAGAAAATCAAAACCAGGTGATTTTTGCTGGATTTCTATGGAAAACTTTTCTTATCTTTATGGCAAGAGTGTTTTTCTTTAGCAGTGCCTTTATAAGCCTGGGACTCATTTTTAAAAATACCAATATTTTCCTAGAAACTGCGGTATTTATTAGTGGAATTTTGGGTGCTTTGACTGAATTTGCTGAAAAATTACAGAATATCTATAATCCATTTTATTTTTCCTATTATGATTTTATTCTCGGCAACAAAAAATTAATGGGGAATATAAAAGGAAGGGTCGATTTTTCTTATCAAAGCCCAAGTTTTAAATTAAGCCTTATAGGTATTTATCTAATTTTTGGGATATTATTTTTGATAATTGCTTATGGATTTATAAAATTTACTAAGGGAAAGATTGGTAGAAACAAAATTAAAAAAGAAAGAATAAAGCTTAAAAATTTGCTTTCTTTTGAAAAGCTTAAAATAAAATCTTTTAGCAAAAATACAGGCCTAAGTTTCACACTTATCGCTCTTATATTACTAATTTTCTCTATAAATCTAAGGTCAAAAATGACAAGCAAAGATTTTTATGCCTATAAAAACACTTTTATGAAGATTGCCATGATAAGAGATGGGGCAAATTTTAATGAAAATTCATATACAAATGATAAAGGTGAGGATCCCAACATAGCTTCTAAGGCAGAGGCCTATATGGATAAGCTTAATGACTTGGATAAGCTAAAGGAAGCTTCTGATTCGGAAAATTTTTATAAAATTTTGTCAAAAGCTAGCTTATTTGCTGAAAGTCTTGGTGATGAATTAAACCCAAATCTTACTGATGAGCACTTTAAGGTTTCTGAGGGAAATTTGATAAATGGAAAGATATCTGAGTTTTCAAAACAAGCCAGCCATAGTTTCAGAAAAGAGCTAATAAGTAGAGATATCAAGCCTATGAATTTAATTTATGATAGGAGCCTCACTTATTATGATAAGTTAAAAGATAAAAGGGTTTTGGATGCTGCTATAAAGGCTCAGATACCTAAGGATACTTCTTCCTTTATCTTATTTTTAAAGCTTATAAATGAATATAAACTTCCTATCCTTCTTATAATGATATGCGTATTTATCTATGGAGGGGCTTATAAGTATGAATTTATAAATGAAAATTCCTATGATTTATTAAGGACCCAGCCTCTTGATTTAAGAAAAGTCTATGATAAAAAGTTTCTAGCAAGCCTTTCTTTTTGCCTTAAATTTTTACTAGTGACAAGCCTTGTGATTGTAATTATGGGGATTTTGAATGACCCTAGGAAAACTTTAAATTTTCCTATTTTAAAATATTTAGGAAGGGTAGCTGATCCGAATCTTGCTATAGACTATTCAAAGGATTTCACCTATATTTCTCTTGGTAGATATCTATTAGATACGATAATATTAAGCCTATCTTTGCTAATGTTTTTGCTAAGCCTTGTTCAATTTCTAAGCTTAATAGCTAAAGATATGTTTAAAACTTATATAGCCCTAGCTTTTATAATTGTTGTGATGTTTTTAATCCTATACTTGTTTAGGTCCTATTCATATTTAAATCCTCTCACTTATTTCTTAGTTGAAGAAATTGTTGATGGCAGCCTAAGCATAAAATATGGCATAAGTCATTTTGATAGCTATATAGGATCGATTTACCTTATATTGTTGGGAATTTTAATCTATTTAATAGGAAGGAAATTATCAAGGATAATTTGATAATAAGTTGGCAGCTTTTATATAAGGCTGCCCTTATTTTTTATAGAAAATTAGCCAGTCTTTGAGTATAATGACTTAAGAAATTTAAGAGAGGACTTATGACTGAATTAAAAATACCATCCCATCTTGCTATCATTCTTGATGGCAATGGAAGATGGGCTAAGAAACAAAATAGGCCTAGGACCTTCGGCCATAAGGAAGGTGCGGAAAATGTGATTAGGATTGCGAGGTCTGCCAAGAAGTTTGGCATTAAGACTTTGACTCTTTATGCATTTTCTACAGAAAATTGGAAAAGACCTGCTAGTGAGGTCGGATTTTTGATGGATTTGCTTATTAAGTTTGTAAAATCTAAGCTTGATGAACTTATTGCAGAAGATTGTAAGCTTAATTTCTTGGGAGATATTTCAAAACTTCCAGAAAAGACTAGAGAAGCTTGCCTTTATGCCTTGGATAAAACTAAGGATAACAAGTCTCTTGTTATAAATATTGCCCTAAATTATGGGGGCAGGGATGAGCTTGTCCATTCCTTTAGAGAAATTATGGCCAAGGGATACGGTCCTGATGATATTACAGAAGAGATGATTTCTGATAATTTATATACATCAGGTCAATCTGACCCAGACCTTCTGATTAGACCTGGCGGTGAGCTTAGGTTGTCTAATTTTCTAATCTATCAGATGGCTTACACAGAGCTTTATTTTACAGATGTTTTGTGGCCAGATTTTACTGAGGATGATTTAAGGGATGCAATCCTTGAATTTACTAGAAGAGATAGAAGATATGGTGGCCTATGATTAAGTTTTTAAACAGGGCCTTTGGTGGTGCTGTAATTTTAACGCTTTTGATTTTAATAACTTATTTGGGCAGGATTCCCCTTGCTCTTGGGGTGGCAGCTTTTTCTTATATTGCCCTCCATGAGATGGATAAGGCCCTTAGCAAGATTAAGCTTACCCTACCTATGAAGTGCCTTTATTTTACTAATGGAATAATCATGCTTGCTGCCTTTATAAATAATTCTGATATTTATATAGCTTCCCTTGTGGTTTCGGTTTTGTATTTATTTATGTACATCATCCTAACTGGCCACTACAGCCTTTATGATGGCTTTGCTGCAGCCTTTGTCATGCTTTATGTGTCATTTTTGATCTCCCACATACTTAGGATAAAGAATGTGTCCTATGTGTGGATGCTATATATTACAGCTTGGGGATCTGATACCTTTGCCTATCTTGTTGGCAGCCTTTTTGGAAAACACAAGATGGAATGGATGGCTCACATTAGCCCAAATAAGACTATCGAAGGATCAATCGGGGGAATTGTTGGAGCTACGATTTTAAATATTGTCTATTGC
The DNA here is from genome assembly GCF_026131715.1 of Anaerococcus sp. NML200537. Taxonomy (NCBI): domain Bacteria; kingdom Bacillati; phylum Bacillota; class Tissierellia; order Tissierellales; family Peptoniphilaceae; genus Anaerococcus; species Anaerococcus sp. NML200537. Next base: position 67,755 of record NZ_JAMXSL010000007.1, read on the forward strand.
CATGAATTTGGCCTTGACACTTATGTTAGAGAGATAGTTATTTTTACAATTATTGCTGCGATTATGTCACAAATTGGTGACTTGATTGCATCTTATATTAAAAGACAAACTGGAATTAAAGATTTTGGTAACCTAATACCAGGCCATGGCGGCATCCTTGATAGGTTTGATTCTATCATGTTTATTGCCCCTGTCCTTTATCTTTTTTCTAGGATTTAAGGAGAATTGATGAGAATATTAATAGCGGTAGTACTATTTTTGCTACTAATTGTATTTCACGAGTTTGGTCACTTCCTTGTGGCCAAGCTTTCTGGAATCAAGGTAAATGAGTTTGCAGTGGGCATGGGGCCCCTTATTTTTTCTAAAGAAAAGGGAGAGACCCTTTATTCTTTAAGGCTAATCCCAATTGGCGGCTACTGTGCCATGGAAGGTGAGGATGAAGAATCGCCAGACCCTAGATCTTTTGATAGGGCACCGGCTTCTAAGAGATTCCTTACAATCCTAGCTGGCCCTGTGGCTAACCTTATTATAGCTGTCCTAGTCTTTATGACTGTGGGTCTTATGGCTGGGATTATTACTACTTCAATAGGGGATTTTACAGAAAATTCACCAGCCAAGGAAGCTGGCATGGAAGTTGGCGATGAGATAAGAAAAGTTGGAGATAAGGATATTAAAGATTTTACTGATATTTCTACAGGAATTGCTGATTTTTATAAGGATAAGGATTATGATAAGCCTATCACAGTCCAGTATTATAGGGAAAGTTCAGATACCATCACAGCTGTAGATTTGAAGGTAGAAGTAAAAGATGATTCTGCCTATATAGGCATAATGCCAGCAAGAAAGAGGCCAGGATTTTTTGAAGCGATAGGCCTTGGTTTTAGTGAAACTTGGAAAAATATCAAGATGATTTTTACAGTTCTAGGTAGACTTTTTACAGGAAAAATCGCCCTAGGAGCCCTATCAGGTCCAATTGGAGTCCTAAAGGAAATGGGCAATCAAGCCAATAACGGCCTTGCCAATCTCTTATACTTTTTAGGTTATATTTCTGTTAACCTAGCAGTTTTTAACCTACTTCCAATACCAGCCCTTGACGGGTCAAAGCTTTTGACAAGTGGGATAGAGATATTGACAGGCAAGAAAATAAACAAAAAAATCGAAGAAAGAATCACCATAGTTGGATTTATCCTCCTAATGGGACTTATAATTTTGGTAAGCATAAAAGATATAATTAATTTATTTTAAAAGGAAGGCAAAATGAGAAGACAAACTAGGAAAATTTTTGTAGGAGATGTTGCTATTGGAGGCGACTCTCCTATTTCTATCCAATCAATGACAACAGCAAAAACATCCGATGTGGATGCGGTAGTAAAGCAAATAAGGGCCCTTGAGGCTGAAGGCTGCGATATATCTCGCTCAGCTATAAATACCATCGAAGATGCTAAGGCCATTAGAAAAATCAAGGAAGCTACCAATATTCCTTTTGTGGCAGATATACAATTTGATTACAAGCTTGCACTTGCAGCTGTAGAAAATGGCTGTGATTGCCTAAGATATAATCCAGGTAATATTGGTGGCAAGGATAAGGTCGCTCTTTTAGTTGAAGAATGCAAAAAACGCTCAATTCCAATAAGAATTGGGGTAAACTCAGGTTCTGTTTCAAGAGAAATAGTAGATCGCTTTGGGGGAGTTAATAAGGATTCTCTTGTGGCAAGTGCCCTTGAAGAGGTTAAAATCCTTGAAGACATGGATTTTCACGATGTAAAAATATCTGTAAAATCATCTGATGTAAATACCATGATAGATGCCTATAGGCTCTTATCTTCAAAGGTTGACTATCCACTTCACTTAGGAGTAACAGAGGCAGGACCTCTTTACCAAGCCCTTGTCAAATCATCAATTGGTATAGGTTCGCTTTTAAAGGATGGAATAGGCGATACACTAAGGGTTTCAATAACAGGTGATATTGTAGAAGAAGTTAAGGCTGGCAAGGCAATTCTAAAGGCCCTTGGCCTAAGACGAGATGGGCTTGATATAGTATCTTGTCCAACTTGCTCAAGAACTACCGTAGACCTTCCAAATATTGTTGCAGAAGTTGAAGAAAAATCAAAGGGCCTTAAGGTAAATACTAAGGTTGCAATCATGGGTTGTCCAGTAAATGGGCCTGGAGAATCAAAGGAAGCTGACTATGGGATTTCTGCAGCAAATGGCATGGGATTCTTGTTTAAAGATGGAAAGACTATCAAGAAAGTAAAGGAAGAAGAAATAGTAGATACCCTAATAGAAGTTTTGAAAGAAAAGCAAGATGAGAATTGATCTGGGCTCTTTAATAAAAATTGAAAAAGAGATTTTTTATATAATTGAAGCGACCTATTACAAAAAAGAAAATAGGCTCCACCTTTTGATAGAAAGCGAAGACCCACTTTTAAGCAACAAGGAGGAAGACCTAAGAGAATATTTTTCTGACATGGACCTTTCTATAAGCTATAAAAAAATAGAGATAGAAGAGCCTCATGAATTAGAAAATATAAATGAAGAAGTTCCTGAAAATTTAGGTAATAATTACGATTCGTTTGCGGATGATTTTGAAGAAGAAATTGACTATATGGATATACCTCCTGATGAAGACTTAAAGCCTAGTAAGGATGATGTGCCAAGTAATGATTTTCAAAATATTGACCAAAAACCTGAAAAAATAGAAGATGAGCCTTTAAATTCAAATAAGGAAGAAACTTCAGCTCATGAAGAAAAAACAGCAACGGGAGAAATTCCTCAAAAGGAAGAAAATCCTAATGAACAAGACTCGGCAAAAGACCTAAAAAAAGCCAAGGAGGCCAAGCTCCAAAGGCAAATTGCCAATGCAATTTCTATCCAAAACTCAGCCAAGGAAAAAATCCAAAAGCAAAAGCCAGCTGAGGATGGCCTAAATTTTGGTAAAAAGCAAAGGCTAGAGCCTATAAATATAGAAGATCTTTATGATAAAAAGGGCATGGCAAATGGCCTAATAGGAAGGATCTATGGTCTTTCCTGCCTTGAGACTAAAAATGGATATTTTATCTATACCTTTGACCTTGAAGATAAGACCGGTGCTATATCTTGTAAGATTTTTGCCAATAAAAATAACAATTACAAGCTAGAAGGCTTAAAAGATGGGATGGCAGTCCAGGTTGAAGGAACTCTTAACTTTGATGACTTTGCCAAGGAAGATGTCTTTACCATTAATTCTGTAAGGGAGGCTCTAATTGGTAAGAAAGTTGACCTAGCAGCTGACAAGCGTTTTGAGCTCCAGCTTCACACCAAATATACTAACCTTGATGGTTTTGTGGATGATGGAGACCTTTTAGGCACTCTTACAGATTGGGGCTGGGATACAATCGGTATAACCGATACAGAAAATCTCCAAGTCCTACCAAATATCTATGACAAGTATAAATCAAAAGGTATCAAGGTTTTGCCAGGTGCAGAACTTTTGATGGTAGAAGATGACCTTAGGATTCTTACGAATTTATCAGAAAAGGATCCATCAGATTTTAAAAAGCTTGAAGAAGGATCCTTCGTAGTCTTTGATATCGAGACAACAGGTCTTTTAAGATATAGGGATGCCATTACAGAGATTGGTGCAGTTAGGGTTGAAAATGGAGAAATAACCGAGACTTACAACCAGCTAATAAACCCTGAAAGGATGTTACCTGAAAAAATTATAGAGATAACAGGCATAACAGATGCCATGCTTGCTGATAAGCCAAAGATAGATGAGGTCTTGCCAGGATTTTTAGAATTTTGTGGAGATGCTATCCTAGTTGGTCAAAATACAGACTTTGACGTTGGATTTATTAGGGTCAATGCCCAAAGATTAGGACTTAAATTTGACCCAGTCTACCTAGACACCTTGCCAATGGCTAGGGCACTTTTTGATGATATGGGCAAGTTCTCCCTAGATAAAATAGCTAGAAAGCTTGAAATCCCAGCTTTTAACCACCACAGGGCAAGCGATGATGCTAGGGCTACAGCCCAAATTTTTATCAAGATGTTTGAGATGATTACTAATGAAGAAGGCATAAGCCTTCTAAATATCAATTCTCTAACGACTAATTATCCAAAGGCCAAGCACAAAACATATTCAGTCTTAGCCTATGCCAAGGATAAGATAGGTCTTAAAAATCTCTACCAACTAATTTCAGAATCAAGGATGAACCATATAGCAAATGGTGAAGCGAGGACTCCTTTATCTACGATACTAAAATATAGGGAGGGACTAATTTTAGGCTCTGGCGGATCTGAAGGAATTCTTGTCGATTATCTAATAAATCAAAGGTCTGACAGGGATATAGAAAAATATCTAGGGCTCTTTGATTTTTACCAGGTTGAACCCCTATCTATCTATGAAGACATGATAGAAAGTGGGAAAATAGATACCAAAGGCCAGGTAAGGTCCATAAATGAAAAGATAATTGCCTATGGAAATCGCGATAAAAAGCTTGTAGCAGCAACCGGTGGGGTAAGATACCTAAATCCAAGGGACTATAAGCTTAGAAATATCCTAAAGAAGGGGTCCTTCTTCTTCTATAAGGAAAATCGTCCTCTATATTATCTAAGAACTACAGATGAGATGCTTAAGGAATTTTCTTATTTGGGAGATGAAATTTCTTATGACCTTGTCATAGCAAATCCTAAAAAAATTGCAGATCAGATTGAAGATTTAAGGCCAATTCCACCTGGCACCTTCCCTCCAAAAATCGAGGGGTCTGAAGAGATGCTTAGGGAAACTTGTTTTAGAAAGGCCCACTCAATCTATGGAGACAAGCTACCAGAAATTGTCGAGGCAAGGCTTGAAAAAGAGCTTAACTCCATCATTTCAAATGGCTACGCGGTCCTTTATATCATAGCCCAAAAGCTAGTTAAAAAATCTAACGACGATGGCTACCTTGTAGGATCTAGGGGATCGGTTGGTTCATCATTTGCAGCAACCATGGCTGATATCACAGAGGTAAATCCACTTTGCCCTCACTATGTGTGCCCAAATTGCAAGCACTCAGAGTTTTTCCCAGAAGATCTCTTGGGTTCAGGTATAGATTATCCAGATAAAGCTTGTCCAGAATGCGGGACAGAGATGAAAAAAGATGGGCACAACATACCTTTTGAGGTATTTTTGGGCTTTGAAGGAGATAAGGAACCAGATATAGACTTAAACTTCGCTGGTGAATACCAACCTACAATCCACAAATATACAGAAGAGCTCTTTGGTAGGGGCCATGTATTTAGGGCAGGAACTATCGGCAAAATCCAGGACAATACAGCCTTTGGTTATATCAAAAAATACATGGAAGAAAATAATCTAAACCTAACCAATGCTCAGATTAGAAGCTTTCAGAGGGGGCTAAAGGATGTCAAAAGGTCAACTGGCCAGCATCCTGGTGGACTTATAGTTGTGCCAAATGATATTGATGTCTTTGACATAACCCCAATCCAGTATCCAGCAGATGATCCGAGGGGAGACATAAGGACAACCCACTTCCCATATTCAGTAATGGAAGAAACCCTCCTTAAGCTTGACCTTCTAGGCCACGATGTGCCTTCAATTATTAGGGCTCTCCAGGATTTAACAGATACAGATCCTTTAAATATAAAGATGGATGATAGTAATGTAATGAAGATATTTTCATCTACAGAACCCCTTAAGATTAAGCACGATTTTTCAAATAATGATATAGGTACACTTGGAATACCTGAGTTTGGAACAAACTTTGTAAGGGGCATGTTAAAGGATACCTATCCTAAGAAATTTTCAGAGATGGCTAGGATTTCTGGTCTCTCCCACGGAACAGACGTGTGGCTTAACAATGCCCAAGACCTTGTAAAATCAAATACCGCATCCTTTGACGAAATAATTTCAACTAGGGATGATATCATGAATGCCTTAATCACTGAAGGCCTTGATAAGAAAAAATCCTTCCAAATCATGGAAAGGGTCCGTAAGGGCAAGGGTCTTGATGATGGGACTATTGCCTATATGAAGGAAAATGGTGTCAAGGATTGGTATGTGGAATCTTGCCTAAAGATAAAATATCTTTTCCCAAAGGCCCACGCCGTTGCCTATTGTCTGATGTCTTATAGGATAGCCTATTATAAGGTTTATTACCCAGAAGCCTTTTATGCTTCATATTTTAATTCCAAGCTAAATGACTTCTCCTATTCGACAATCCTATCTGGCTTTGATGCTGTAAGGTTAGCTCTTGATTCCTACAAGGATAGGTTTGACCTTACCCAAAGGGACAATGCCATAAAGACAGTCTTAGAAGTAGCTGAAGAGATGCATGCTAGGGAGATAAAAATTAAAAAGGCTGACATCTACAAGTCAGATTCTAGGAAGTTCTTGATTGAAGATGGGGCAATTCTCCCACCACTTGCGGCAGTGGATGATGTAAGTGAAGCTATGGCAAAGGACATAGTAGAAGAGCGTGAAAAGGGCAATTTTATATCAATAGAAGATCTAAGGTCTAGAACTTGCCTAAATAAAAACGCCATCAAAAGCCTAAAAGACTTGGGAATCATAGATGGTATCCAAGAAGAAAATCAAATGAGCCTATTTGATGGCTTGTTCTAAAATAAAAAAGCTGACCCCAAAACTATTTTAGGGCCAGCTTTTTTATTTATTCTATATGGTAAAAGATAAAAGATATCTCAAGGCCAGGCTTTTTATTTTCAATAAGAAAAGCTCCATCATGCAATTCGGCGATTTGCTTTGAAATAAAAATACCCAAACCGTGTTTGGTTATATTGGTCAAATCTTCCTCATTAATTCTCCTTATAAGGTCATAGGAAATCCCACTTCCCTCATCACTTATTGTAATTATGAGCCTATGGTCAGGATTTGTGATCCTGACAAGAATCTTCCCTTCGGTATAAGAAAGTGAATTTTTTAGGATATTTTCAAGCATTCTATAAAATAAATTCTCATCCATTCTTATTTTTAAATCGCTCACTTCTAGCTTATTTTCAAAAATAATTTCCCTATCAGGATTCTCATTTAGCTTATCGACAATTACTTTTCTAATAATTTTGACAGGATTTTTAGACTTAAAGTCTTTTTTGTCAATATTTGAAAGGGATATGGTAAGGTTTAGGCCTTCTAGGATATTTGAAATTTTTAGGACTTGGTCTTGGATATTTTGGATATCGAGGTCATTTTTATTGTTTTTGCTAACTTCCCAGGAAATCTTAGCAAGAGGAGTTCTTACATCGTGGCTAAGACCCCTAATCCACTTGCCTTGAGCAATTTTTAGATTGTTGAACTTTTCATTAGCCTTGTTTACAGAAACAGCAAGATCTTTCAAGTCTCCATATTCATCAAGCCTTTCAAAATCATCTTCGTAGAGCCTATCAAGAGCCTTTTGAAAGGGGAGGGTATTTTTTAAGATATTTTTGATATCAATCATATAAAAAATATAGACAAGGGCTAAAAACAAAATTACAAATCCTATAAAGAGTTTTACATTAAATATTAGGTTCTTATAATTGTAATAATTAAAGGGAAACTTGTCTAAGGAATTTTTAGGATAGGCAAAAATTATCAGCCCATCGTCTAGGATGTAGGTAAATACGGGATAATCAGCTAGATAATATCTTGTAAAGCCTGCCACATCAGTGATTTCAAATTTATCCTTGACTTCCTTTGGCTTGGAAAAAGATTCTATGACCTTCCCATCCTTATTTATTCTTATAGCCCAAATATCATTTTCTTTAAGGAATTCCTTATTTGTATCATTAAGGTAGGTCCTAGTTTTATTGGTTTCTACATATGAAAAAACATCGTTAGGATTTGGGTATTTATTGTTAAGCCTGTAGTTTAGGTAGAGGAAGGTCATAAATAAAAATATTAGGAAAAATAGCAAGACCAATATTCTGATTACAATTTTCTTAAATCTTTTTAAAATATAGTCAAACATCTAATCCTCTTTAACAAGCTTATAACCAAGGCCTTTTATGGTTATCAAAATCTTTGGCTCTCTAGGATTATCCTCAAGCTTTTCTCTTAGCCTATAGATGTGGGTTATTAGAGTGTTTTCATAACCATAGGAATCTTCCCAAATATGATCTAAAATCCTATCTATAGAGACAATCATATTTATATTTTCAGATAAATAGGCTAGGATTTTGTATTGGGTGGCTGTAAGGGCGATTTCCTCGCCATTTTTGATGAGGACACCCTTGGACATATCAAAAATTACCTTGCCTAAATTTATTTTATCAACAGATTTAACTTTTTTACTTCTTCTTAAGATAGCATCTACTCTCCAAAGGAGCTCTTCAGGGAAGAAGGGCTTGACTAGATAGTCATCGGCTTTATTTTCAAAGCCTTCTTTTCTGTCATCAAGGCCATCTAGGGCAGATAAAATTATAACAGCCATGTCTGAAGTCTTTCTAATTTCCCTTAACAAATCAAAACCACTCCCATCTGGAAGCATCAAGTCTAAAACAACCAGGTCAATTTTTAAATTTGAAATTTTAAATCTAGCTTCCTTTAAGTTTTTGGCAGTATAAACTTTTTTAAATCCCTTATCCTTCAAAAAATTATATAAATTTTCTAGTAAGGTCTTTTCATCATCAACCACTAATATTGAAAAATTACTCCTTATATCCATCTAAGCCTCCTTGTTATCCTTATTATACACCAGACTCGAGCTTTATTTGCTTTTGTGATGTAAAAGTGACCTAACTAAAACTTTATCTTTATCAGGTCTTGGTATTATGGTTTTAGGAGGAATGATTATGAAAAAAATACTTGAAGTTAAAAATTTACAAAAATCATATAACAATAAAAAGGTCTTAGATATCGACTCTTTAGAAATTGAAGAAGGTGCAATTTATGGCCTAATAGGAAAAAATGGAGCAGGGGACAGTGATATAATGATGACAGATACAATAAATCCATTAAAATCAAAGTTTAAAGGCTTCCACAAAACTTTTAAACAAGACGATTTAGGATTAAGTCTGTCATCTTTTTTATTAAATTAACAAAAAAGAAAAGAAAACATAAGTAATAAGGATTGAAGAGAATATGATAATATTTAGAGTTTTTTTCAAAATCATATTGTTTCCTATTAGTATAGTGTTAAGTATCATCACTCTATTTTTAACGTTTGTATTAGGACTTAGTACAATATTTTTTAAACTGATTTCATTTATCGCTATTATGGGATTTTTGGGATCTGTTTATCATGGAGAAAAAGCACTCGCTATAGAGGCAATTATACTAGCATATCTTTTTAGTCCTTATGGTTTGCCAGTGCTAGGATATTTTATTATAGAAGTGATAGAAGAGGTGAATGAAAGAATAAAAGCAATTTAAATATAAAAATAAATAGATTAAAACGATGAAAAAGAGATAGCAAAATCAAAGCTATCTCTTTTTATATGAAAAGAAAGGGGGCTATGATGAAAGAAATAGTTAAATTTGAATACTATTATGGCAATGAAGCAGAACAATATTCATTTTTTAAGATTCCCAAAACTTTATTTACCGACTTAAATTTTAAAAAACTATCCGTAGAAGCAAAAATTCTTTATGGAATTCTACTCGATAGAATGAGCTTGTCAATTAAGAATAAATGGTTAGATGAAGAAAACAAGGTATACATCATCTATACCATAGAAGAAATTATGGAAGTATTAAACTGGGGGAGAAATAAGTCGGTCAAAGTAATGAAAGAAATTGAAGAAATAGGATTATTAGAAAAAAAGAGGTTAGGACTTGGAAAGCCAAATTTACTTTATGTAAAGAACTTTATTTACACAGAAAATAATAAAACTACAGAAGTTTCAAAAGCAAACCTCAAGAAGTTTAAAAAACAAACTTCAGGAAGTTTAGAAAACAAACCTCAAGAAGTTTCAAAAGAGGACTCTAATAATACTAATATTAATAATACTGAAACTAATAATACTGATTTTAATAATATCACCCCCATATCCCCCTTAGAAAAGCTAGGAGAAAAATCAAAAAAAACTTTGGAGGAGGAAGAATTAAAAGAAACTATAAAAAAGAATATATCTTATGAAACCTTTGAAAAAGTAAGAATAGAAGAAAAGAAGCAAGTAGATGTAATGATAAATGTACTTGTAAAAGCCTTAACTAGCTTTACAAACATTAAAATAGGAGGGAGGCATATATCCAATGAAAATTTTAAAGAAAGATTTCTAAGTCTTAACTATAAACACATAGACTATGTTTTGAAATACCTAAGAGAAAATGCTCCAAAGGATATTAGAAACATTAATGCTTATCTACTGACTCTCTTATACAATGCAGATGAAAATATTAGAAACATAGAAGTCATAAAGAGAGAAAATCAGAAAAGAGAAAACTATGACTATAGTAACGATGAGAATATATGGAGAGAAATTTTAAATACTTGATAGGAGAGGAGCATATGGAATTAATAAAAGAAATCCTAGAACAGAAAATAAAAAATGCAGAAACAAATAGTCCATCAAATGATGAAGAAAATAGGAGTTATATAGATCAAGAAACAGGATTAAAATATTGTGCAAAATGTAAAACACCAATTGAAAAAGAAATAGACTTCTTTGGAGAAATAAAAAAAGTTGGTATTTTATGTCAATGTAAAAAAGAAAGACAAAAATTAGAGGAAGAAAAAAGAAAAGAAAATAAAAGGCTTTTAAAAATTGAACACTTAAAAAAAGAGTGTTTTTCTGATCCTATCCTATTAAATTGGAATTTTAAAAATATGGAAAAAGATAGTGAGCATGAAAAAGTAGCAAAAAACTATGTGGAAAAATTTGATGAAATATATGAAAATAATATAGGATTAATTCTCACAGGGAATGTGGGATGTGGAAAAACATATCTTGCAAGTGCTATAGCAAATGCTTTACTAGAAAAAGAAATATCAGTCAAAATGACAAATTTTTCAGTAATTTTAAATGATATGACTAACTTTGAGATTGATAAGAGTAAGTATATAGATAACCTAAATCATAAGAAACTATTAATTATTGATGATTTTGGAATGGAAAGAGATACAGATTTTGCAGCTGAGCATATCTTTAACATAATAGATGGTAGATATAGAAGTGGGAAACCTCTAATTATAACAACAAACTTAAATATATCAGCTTTAACTAATCCTGAAACTATAAAGGATAAAAGAATTTATTCAAGGATACTTGAAATATGCAGTCCCATTATATTTACAGGAGAAAATAGAAGAATAGAAAAAATGAAGGAGAAATCAAAATTAGCCTATGAAATATTAAAAAAGAATGAAAGTAGGTGAGTGAATGCAAAATGATGATATAAATAGCAGAACAATAGCCATAGTAAAAAAAGCAAGTATAGTAACAGCCAAGCAAGTTATAAATTTGATGAAGAAAATATTAGAAATAAATAAACATAAAGCACAGACAGAACAGTCAAGACCCTTAGAAAAATTTAAAAAAGTAAAAGTAAAAGACCTTGTAAAAAAAGGTAAAGTAGAAACCTTAGAATTAAATGACATAGACTTAAAAGCATTGAAAAAAGAATTAAAAAGATATGGGGTTAAATTTTCCATAAAGAAAGATTTAGAAAATGGAAACAACATTATCTTTTTTCAAGCAAAAGATATAAAAGTAATGGAACAAGCTTTTAAAAAGACAGTCCAGAAATTTACTAAAGATAAGTCAAGAAAAAGAAAATCTTTAATAGAAAGGCTTAATAACTTCAAGGATAAAGTCAAAGATACTATTGACAGAGATAAGGTTAAACATAAACATCAGGAACAAAGTTTATAATAAAAGCACTTGGATATATAATATATATGATGAGAAGGCATGAATAGCTTTATTGTTGAATACTATGAAAAAGAAGATGGGAATCATCCAGTAGAAGAATTTCTCTTATCTATAGATAAAAAATGAGAACAGAAGCATTAGGGAAAAAACTAAAAAATACCTTTGAAAGTAAAATATAAGTATAATGGTGGTTCAAAATGACAAATAAAAAAATATGTCCTATATGTAACTCAAAGATGAGACAACAGTTTATAGGTCTATTACATTGCAAGTGTGGTATAAGTTATCATAAAGATTTAGGATATTTTAAAAGAAATGAAAATATGATGTTTGTCTTGGAAAGAAAAAAGATAGGTAAAAAAATAAAACAAGTTCCAGTAATAAGATATAAAAAAGATAAATAAGATACTAATGGGTAGAGAAATCTACTCTTTTTTATGGAGAGGAAGTGATTAATTCGAAAATACTAAATGAAATAATAAAAGATATAAAAAATGTTTTTAAGATAAGAGATAAGAAGAAATTTGTATTAGAAAATCTTCCTTACCTCTTATTTTTTTATATAGGAAATATCTTTGCAAGCCATGTCAACTCTTATGTAGGAGGAGATATAATAGATAGAATTCTAGTAGCTTTTAGTCAAATAGATACTTTAAAATATATTCCATCATTAAAAATAAAAAGCCTGATACCCGGTCTAATTCTATCAGTAGTTATTAAGTTAATCCTTATACAGAAAAAGAAAAAAGCAAAAAAGTTTAGAGAAGGCAGAGAATATGGATCGGCAAGATGGGGAAATGAAAAAGACATTGAGCCATACATTGACAAGAAGTTTGAAAACAATGTGCTATTAACTCAAACTGAAAGACTTACCATGAACAATAGACCTAAAAATCCAAAATATGCGAGAAATAAAAATGTATTGGTAATTGGAGGTTCTGGTAGTGGTAAAACAAGGTTTTTTGTAAAGCCAAATCTCATGCAAATGCACTCTTCATATGTAGTAACCGATCCAAAAGGAACATTAGTCTTGGAATGTGGGAAAATGTTGGAAAGAAATGGATATGAGATAAAAATACTAAACACAATAAACTTTAAAAAATCCATGAGATATAATCCCTTTGCATACTTGAAAAGTGAAAAAGATATTTTGAAATTAGTACAAACAATAATTGCAAATACTAAGGGAGAAGGAGAAAAATCAACTGAGGATTTTTGGGTGAAAGCTGAAAAACTCTATTACACAGCACTTATAGGATATATCTGGTATGAAGCTCCTAAAGAAGAACAGAACTTTACAACTCTACTTGCTATGATAGATGCAAGTGAGGTAAGAGAAGAAGATGAAAATTTTAAAAATGCAGTAGACTACATGTTTGAAGCATTAGAAAAAGAAAAGCCAAATCATTTCGCAGTAAAACAATATAAGAAATACAAACTTGCAGCAGGAGTAATAGAATTAAGGAGAACACTTAATCACTGTTTTAGTGAAACATGTACTTCTTAATTCTTTTTTATTTAAGAAATTAAGAGAAAGGAGGAAAAAGTGAGGAATTTTGAAAAGATAACAGCACTCTATGAGAGATTAAGTCGAGATGATGAACTTGAAGGAGAAAGTAACTCAATCGTTAATCAAAAGAAAATCCTTGAAGAATATGCAAGTAAGAATAATTTAACTAACATCATCCATTTTACAGATGACGGAATAAGCGGGACACAGTTTGATAGACCAGGCTTTATGGATATGATGAATGGAGTAAATACTGGAAATATCGGTTGTATCATCGTAAAGGATATGAGTAGACTCGGCAGAGATTATCTCAAAGTCGGTCAATGTATGGAGATATTAAGACAAAAGGGCGTAAGACTGATTGCTATCAATGACAATGTAGACAGCTTTTACAGAGAAGATGATTTCACCCCTTTTAGAAATATTATGAATGAATGGTATGCAAGAGATACTTCAAGAAAAATACAATCTACATTTAGATCAAAAGGAGAAAGCGGAAAGCATACGGCAAGCACTCCACCTTATGGCTACATTAAAGATGAAAAAGACAAAGATAAGTGGGTTGTAGATGAAAAAGCAGCCGAGATAGTAAGACGAATATTTAATCTTACAATGGACGGAGCAGGACCATACAAAATAGCAAAGATACTGGAAGCAGATAAGATAGATATACCCGCTTATCATCAGCAAAAAATGGGATATGGATTACATCAAAGCAAAAACTTTGTATATCCTTATCGTTGGTGTAGTTCCACAATTGCAAGTATCTTAAAGAAAAAAGAATACTTAGGGCATACAGTTAACTTTAAAACAAGAAAGCATTTCAAGGATAAGAAAAGTAAATATGTATCCGAAGATAAATGGCTCATCTTTGAAAATACTCACGAAGCAATCATAGACCAAGAAACCTTTGATAATGTGCAAAGGATAAGAGGAAATGTAAAAAGGTATCCTGATGGTTGGGGCGAATATCACCCACTAACAGGATTGATGTATTGTGCAGATTGCGGGAGCAAGATGTATGTTCATAGGACAAATAACTATAAGAATATCCCTTATTATGTTTGCAGTAATTATAAGAAAGTGCCTTGCGGGACACTTTGTCCATCAGCTCATAGGATAAAAGCAGAAGTAGTCTTAAATCTTATCCAAGAAACATTAAAAGATATAAAAAATTATCTTGATGAAGATAATGAAGCCTTTACCCGTTCCATTCAAAATGAAATGGAAGAAATGGAAAAAGCAGAGATAGAAAAACAAAGAGTAAGGCTAATTAATAATAAGTCGAGGATACAAGAGTTAGAAAGGCTTATGTGCCGTATTTACGAGGATATGATACTAGAAAAAATACCAAGTAGTAGATATGAGATACTTAATAGCCAATACGAAACAGAGCAAAGAGCTCTAAGTAAAGAGATTGAAGACTTAGAGCTTGTAATATCAAGATATGAAAATGAAACAGATAGGGTAAGAAAATTCAAATCCCTTATTAGTCGTTATGAAAACTTTAATGAGCTCACAAACACAATGATAAATGAATTTGTAGAGAAGATTATCATTCATGAAAGGGATAGAAAAGGCAGTCAAACATCAAAGCAAAAGATAGAAATATATTTTAACTTCATCGGAAATTATGAAGTTCCAAAAGAAGAATTAAGCGAAGAAGAACGATCAAAACTTGAGGAAGAAGAACGAAAAATTAATGAGAGAAGGGACAGGCTTCATCAAAATTATTTAAAGCGTAAAGCAAATGGGAAACAACAGGAATATGAGGAAAGGTATAAGGCAAGACGAGAGCAGAAAAAACAGGAGAAGTTAAAGGTTTTGAAAAAGACAGGTATATTAGATGGCTATTATGAGAAAATTAAAAGTGATACGTTTACTATATAGTTTATATGATGATTCTATGTTGAAAAACAATATGTAAAAACTCGATATAAGTATTGATACAAAAATATAGAACAAGGTGATTATATTATGAAATTTAGAATTGAGCCTAATACGGTTACAATACTATTGCCTGATAAATGTACAGCTGAATGGGAAATGTGCTGTTTTGAATGTGCGTTTCCAAAGAACAATGATTACTTTAAATACAAGTAAATAGCAGTGCAGGATGACTGTGATAAGATAAAAATATTGACAAATAGATTCTTAAGTATTAAAATGGAATTGATAGTCAATATCAATAAAGAAAGAAGAGAGAATATAATGAAAAATCCAATCGTAAGAGCCTTAATGTATAATATCGTTATACTTATTGTTATAGGTGGTTTTTATTTTTTGCAATATGATATGAATAAGACTCATACAAAAGAAATGTTATTAATAATATTTCTATGTGTGGTTTTCTATTGGTTAACTGTTATAATTGGATTATTGATTATTAAAAAACTAAAAAGTTAAAAGATGAGTTTCGGCACCTATTTTATAAAACTATAGGTGCTTTTTTCATGTCTATTTTTAGGAGGCGAGATTTGGTAAATAGAATAAAAGGGATAATTGTTGAGATTGGTAGGAATACTACAATATGACAAGGATCTAAAACAAGTTAACACGTAGATTAATCTTATTCAGTATAAACTTTGTGATGTCAATAAACTTCCTAAACTTGACTCTAGCAATACTGAACTCATCTCACAAAAAAATAAGATATTTGGATAGACCATAGAAGAAGAGAAGAATAATGAAAAAAAGAAACAAGAAGAAAGAGAAAATCACTATAGAAATATAGATGATATTTCAAAAGACATAAAATTTTAATAGTGAAACTTTGAAAGGGATAGCAGAGATGTTATCTCTTTTTTTATTACAAGAAAGAAGATTTATATGAAAAATTTAGAGAAAATAAGACAAGAATCAAAAGAAATAAAAGACAAAATTGACGATACAGAAGAAAGATTAAGGCAACTAAAAAA
>NZ_JAMXSL010000008.1:0-76517 GCF_026131715.1 Anaerococcus sp. NML200537
GTTCAAAAAATATGGTGATGATTGCATGAGAGATACACCTGTTCCCATACCGAACACAGAAGTTAAGCCTCATAACGCCGATGGTACTGCCTGGGCAACTGGGTGGTAGAGTAGGAAGTCGCCAAACTAACAAAGATCTACAATTGTAGGTCTTTTTTAGTGCTTCTAATAATCCTTAAACTATGAATGGGGGATGGTAGGTAGGACTGGTGCAGAGGCAAAATGGTCGAGCGAAACGAGAAATCTAGTCCGTCGCCTTTTAGAGACCCCGTCCGGCTTCTGGAGGACACTCAGAAATGAGTATTTTTTGTACAAAAAATATATAAATATCAAATTAAAATAATCCTCAAACTATGATAGTAGAAGCTAGTCACATGGGTTATAAAACTTAAATTTACATGTCCTTTATATAATTAAATCTACCTATATTGATAAAATTCGTAATATAACATTGCTTTTTTAGCTTTATATTCCAAAAAAGTCAATTTTTCTCAATGATTTTTTTAAAATTTATGTTTAGAAATAAAAAGCCGGGGTATATTATTAATAACAAGATAGATAAACTATCCTGGCTCCTCCGGTACAGGTAGTTTAAAAAAATTGAATAGGATGATTTATAATATTTTGATCTGAGACTTACTAATAGAGAAGTTTTAAATATGTGCCCTTACAGTAGTGATATATGAGTAAAGAAGAGTATGTTGAGTAAGATTTCATAGAAAAAGTGGTGGAAGATAAGTGTAAAAGTAGAGCCATCTGACATTTTTCTATTTTATATAGATAGGATTAGATAAAAATGTAAATCAATTGTTGTTTGTTAGTAGAATATTAGAAGACATGGTACAAGTAAATTTCGTTAAATCAAGAATTATAGGAAGGATGATAAAGAGTGATTGAACCTAAATCAGAATCCTGTACTGGAGGAGTTAAATAATCGACTTTGGAGTGTAAAGAAATTTCAAGGTCGATTTTTTTGTGTCTATTTTTATTTAAACTTAAATTTTTTCGTTTATTATAGTTTTAAGGATAAGTACATTTTTTAAATCATTATGAACATCTTATATTGGATGAGTAGACTTTTAATATTTTTATTTATCAAAATTTTATACTTCTTGTGTTAGACTAGATTAGTAGGAGGATTTATGAATAAAACTATTAACAAATTACAAATTATATTTTTCTGTCTACTTCTTTTAGGAGCTGTAATTTTCTTGAGCCTGAAATCTTTTGGACATTCTAGAGGATATGAGCTTGATTTAGTATTAGGTAGAAATAATCTAACTAATACTGCTAGCAATAGACAGCTTGCCTATTGGAAAATTGATGATAAAAATATGGGACCTTGGGATACCATGCGTCTTGCCAAGGATTGTGACAAGATGACGATAGATCAGATAAATAAAAAAATGGGTAAAGTTGCAAAATATTCTGAAAAGTCCAAATTATATCTTGGTGGCAGGGAATATGATGAAATTGGTGATGAAATGTTTGAAAAAAACAAGGATAAAATTAAGGATATAATTAAGATTAAAAAACTTGAACCGGGAGCTTATCTAATAAAAGAAACTGACGAGTCTTTTAAAGTTAGCAAGGCTAAGGATAAGCTTACAACGAGGATTGAGTATGTGGGCCAAGAATCTGCACGAGATGGGGTGTTAGAGTTAGAAGCTGATTAGAATAAAACATCCCCCAAAAAAAACTTATTTTTCAAAAATGAAGAGGTCGTTTTAAATGACTTCTTTTTTGTTGTGGATTATTTTTATGTTCTAAACTGGATGAAAAAATCCTCATTACTATTGCAAATGATTTGCAGTAGGTGTATGATAATTACTATCGCAAACCACTTGCATATAGGAGGATATATGAAAAAGAATTTTAAAAATTTATTTGTTATATTTCTTCTTGCCCTAGTTTGTATGACTTCTTGCGGCAAGGAAGAGAAAAATATTGAAAATACAGCTACTGAAGAGAAAAGTGCTGAAGGAAAAAAGACTATTTATGCTAGCTTTTTCCCTGTTGCTGAATTTGTAAAGATGATAGCTGGAGATAAGTTTGAGGTAAAAACTATTATTCAGACTAATGAGGAGCCTCATTCTTTTGAGCTCACTAGCCAAGCTATGAAAGACCTTGATGGAGCTGACCTTATAGCCTTCAATGGTGCCGGAATGGAATCTTTTATTGATGATTTGAAGGCAAATATTAAGGATGATGACAAGTTTTTGGACCTTTCTGCAGGTCTTAACTTGCTTGATTCATCTAAGGAAGGCTCCGATATGACTTCTATTAATCCTCACACCTGGCTTTCTATTAAAAATGCCAAGGTAATGGTAGATAATATTTATAGGAAGTTGTCAGCAATGGATCCTGATAATGAAGCCTATTATAAGGAGAATCTGGATAAGGCCCTTGCCAAGTTTGATGAACTTGATAAGAAATTTGAAGATGAGCTTTCTAAGGTTAAATCTAAAGATAAATATTTTGTAGTCTCTCATGCAGCTTTCAACTATCTAGCTGATGATTATGGCCTTAAACAAGTGGCTGTCACTGGGATTTCTCCAGAAGAAGAGCCATCAGCCAAAGACCTTAAGACCATTGCTGATTTTGTGAAGGAAAAAAATATCAAGACAATCTTTTTTGAGGGCAAGGCTACACCAAAGGTTGCAGAAACTTTAGCAAAGAATACAGGCACAAAGACGTCTACCCTCTACACCATGGAAAATCTTGACGATGATATGGTATCAAAGGGCTATGTGGGCCTTATGGAAGAAAATCTTAAGGCCTTGGTAGAATCTTTCAATGAATAGGACAATTTTAAAGGCCGAAAATCTTAGCTTTGCTTATGATAGGGACCTAATCCTAGATGATATCAATTTTGAAGTCAAAGTGGGAGATTTTTTAGCCCTTGTCGGAGCAAATGGTGTAGGAAAATCGACTCTCTTAAAGCTAATTATGGGAGAGTTAAAGGCTAAGGAAGGCCATATAGAAATATTTTCCGATGATATAAGAAAGGATGACCACTACAGGGACTTAGCTTATATTTCTCAAAATGCTGTAGCTTCTTACAGGAATTTTCCAACAACTATCGAAGAAGCCATCAAAATCCACATTTCCTACCTAAAAAAGAAAGTTGATCCCAATGAATTGATGGAAAAGTTAGGCCTTTGGGATCATAGGAAGAAGGCCCTAAGTGACCTATCAGGTGGCCAAATTCAAAGATTTGCTATAAGCCTTGCCCTGATAAAGGATGCAAGCCTAATCCTCTTAGATGAGCCTACAACAGGAATTGATGAAGAATTTGCCAATGAGTTCTTTAAGGACCTCATAAGTCTTAAGGAAAGTGGCAAGACCATTTTGATCATCACCCACCAGCTAGATATGGCAGGGGCCTATGTAGATTATGCTCTTAGGATTAAGAATGGGAAAATCGAGAGAATAAGCAAAGATGAGCTTAGTTTGTGAGGGAATATGCCAGATATATTAGAATATGAATTTATGCAAAGGGCCTTCATAGTCGGCGGACTCTTGGCCTTGATTTTGCCTTGCATGGGTCAATTGGTCCTACTTAAGAGGCTATCGATGATTGGAGATACCTTATCCCACTCATCCCTAGCAGGCCTTACCATTGGCCTTGCCTTTGGCTTTAGTCCAATACTTGCGGCAATTATTGCCTGTCTTGTGGCAGGCCTATCCATAGAACTTATTAGAAATAAATTAAAGGCCTACCAGGAAATATCAACGGTGATTATCCTTGCAGCATCAATAGGTCTTGCGGGAATATTTTCATCCATGGTCAAAAATACAAATGCCATCTCATCCTACCTATTTGGATCCATCGTGACTATTTCAGATCAGGAATTTTATTTAGTGATAGGAGTGGCTATTTTTGTAATTTTGGCCTATATAAGCTTATACAAAAGCCTTTATCTTACGATTTTTGACCCACAGGCAGCCAAAATTATGGGAATTAATGTCAAGCTAGTAAATATATTTATAACCTTTTTAACAGCCATAGCAGTATCAATATCAGCTAAGACAATAGGGTCCTTGATAGTATCATCAATCCTAGTCATACCAAGTATTAGTGCAATGCAATACACTAAGACCTACAAGGCGACCCTGTTACTATCAATAGGATTTTCCATTATTTTTGTATTTTTAGGACTAATAATATCCTATTATCTAGACTTAAAACCAGGGTCTGTAATAGTATTGATATCTGTAGTATGGCTAATTATAAGCCTTTTTATAAAGAAAAAATAAAGGAGAAACAATGAAAAATAAGAAAAATCTAGGAAGGGCAGTCCTACTTGCTTGCCTATTTGCGACAAGCCTTAGTGCCTGCTCCCTATTTAATAATAAAGAAGCAAAAACATCTGTTAACAAAGCAATAAAAACAGGTCAGAAAACAAGCTACATCGCCAAAAAATCTACCATCAAAAAGGACAAAACAACAGAAGTTTTAGTAGATGCTGAAATCAAAAAAGAAGACATAGTAAAGGTCGTAAAACATGGCGACCATTGGCATGTTTTCACCAAAGATGGTAGGGAAAAGATAACCTACACCGACCCAAGTCAGATTCAAGATACAGGTAAATTTGAAATGGTAAGCGTGGTAGGTAAAAATCAGCTGAAAAATAAAAATGTAGTAGCAATAAAAAAACACGGTGATCACTACCACGTCTACTTAGCAGATGGGACAGAATACCTAACCTACGAAAACCCATCAGCTCTTTTTCCTAATATAAAAATAGGAACCTATGTAGGCAGTCATGGATCACATAATGCAAATAAAACAAAGTCAGAAAAAGTAGCCGAAAATAAAAAAGTAAAAGAAAAATTAGAAAAAGATGATGAAAGAGTCATCAAAATTCTAAAGCACGGCGACCATTATCATATCTACACATCAAAGGGCAACGAATTTGTAACTTACGAAGACCCAAGAAGCCTATATCCAAACGCCTCCTACGGAATTTATGAAGGAAGCCACGGCGATAGAAAGGAAATGATTGCTAAAATTCTCAAAGAAGAGAAGGAAAAGCAAGCTAAATATAAAGATAAAAAGGAAGAAAAAAGACCTGAAAAACTACAAAAAGATGATAAGTTAATAAAGGTAGAAGATGAGAAAAAAACTCACAACGTAGTAAAAATCTTAAAGCACGGCGACCACTATCATATCTATACAGCTGATGGAGATGAATATATAAGCTACTCTGATCCATCAAGCCTTTATCCAGATATTCCAATAGGCACCTATGAAGGAAGCCATGGAGATAAAAAGGATAATAAAGAAAAAGATAAAAAGCCAAGCGAAGATAAAAAAGAAAATCCTAAAGAAGAGGAAAGTCAAGATAGACCAGAAAATCCAAGAAATGATGAAAAATCAAGGATAGAAAGTCTAAAAATAACCAATATCCTAGGCAAGGAAAAAGTTGACCGCTACGATATAGTAAAAATCCTAAAACACGGTGACCATTACCACATCTATGATTCAAAGGGAAGAGAAGGTGTAACCTATGAGAATCCACAAGATATCTACCCAAAGGCAAACTTTGGTCAATATGAAGGCAGCCACGAAAATCAAAAAGATGATAAAAAAGATTTTACCTGGCCAGAAGGCATCACAAAAATAATCGACCATGGTGATCATTGGCACCTCTACAAAGGGGATCAAGAAGTAGGAGTAGTAACAGAAAATCCTAAGAGTCATTATCCAGATGCTGAATATATCAATGATTCAAAAGACTATTCCCATGTAGAAGTAAATGATGGAGACCTATTTAGCTATGACAGCATCAAAGGTAAAAAAGTAGCAGGTATAGAAAGAGTATTTGACGATAGGTTTAAACTAATGGAAAGCTACGGACAAATAACCGATGGCAAGGCGGCATTTGGACCAGGTGGCCAATACAAGGGTGGAGATGTATTCTACTGGCTTCACGGAGATCATTATCATTACCTAAGCATAAAAGACCTAGTAAAAATGGAAAAAGCTGGAGAATTAGGCGATTTCACAGCCAAAGACATAGTAGCAACCCTAAAATATAAGATGGAAAATCCAGATGTAGAAATAGGTAAAGACTATGATGATGAAAAATCAGAAATCCTAAGATATAATATAAAACAATTCTTAGAAAAAGCATACCCAGAAGCTTCTGTAAATAATATAGAACTAAACTTCTATGTATACGGAACAGAAGACTTAGTCTTCCATATAAGTGACTTTGAAGAAGTAGACGGAAAAATAGTCTACAAAAATGGTAAACTACCAGAAATGAAAAAAGAAGAAGCTGAAGAAGAAAATTCAGACGAAAAAATTGAAGAAAGTCCTAAAAATAAGGAAGAAAAGGAAACAAAGCCTAAAATAGAAAAGAAAGAGATAGACCCAGAGGAGAAAAAGGAAAATCTAGAAAAAGCCCAAGATGGCTATGAAACTAGAGAAGAAGCAGAAAAGGCCGCACAAAAAGCCCTAGAAAGCGACTTTGCAAACAACGCCTACGATCTAATTCAAGGCTCAAATGGCAGATGGTTCTATAACTTAAAAGTAAATTAAAAGCAAGAAAGCACTTAGGATATATAAGCTAAGTGCTTTTTAGATAGCAGATTTAGAAAAAAATCGTATTTTAAAGTATAATTTTAGCTAAAGAAAATACTGGAGTTTAGCAAATGGATATTAATTTTAAGAAGCAAATACTGAATGATTTTTCAATAAGTCCTGAGGGATTTAAGGATAAAAATAATGTTTTCATGGCAAACAAGGCAGATGAAAGTTTTCTTTTCTATAACAAGGCTCCCTTTACTGCGATTTGTACAGGAGGAAAGGTCTTAATGAGATCAGAAAATCCTGATTTAATAAATAAACTTAAGAGAAAATTTAAAAAACATCCAGGAGCTTGGTTTGCCGAAGCAGACAATATTAGGGTTTTGGATAAAATTTTGAAAGAATTTGGAATAGAAATAGACAATTTTTTCCCTCTGATGACTTTTTCTGATAGATATGTAGAGGTTAAAGACTTCGAATTCACAAGGATAGAAAAAGAAGATATAAAAAACTTTAAAGGAAAGACAAAAATGGCCTTTGCTTTTGATGAAGATGATAGACTAGGTCTTAGTTTTTATGATGGCAAAGATCTCATAGCCCTAGCAGGAGCCTCAGTTGCTGGCAAATACCTTTGGGATATAGGCCTTGAGAAATTTTCTAAAGCTCCTAAATACCAAGGTCTAGGTGCATCCATCTTAAGGAGCCTATCCTTAATAATAAAACAAGAATATGAAGATATAAGCCCAATTACTGCCACACAATTTTCTCACACCAAGTCCATCAATACATCAATAAGAGCTGGATACGAGATAAATCTTTGTATCACTGGCAAGCAAAAATAGACACATATTTACTGGTATTTGGCGTTGACAAAATTTTTGAAAGAGGTAATTTATAATAGTAAATATTTTTGGAATGTAGCCAAGTTGGTAAGGCACCAGATTCTGACTCTGGAGAGCACAGGTTCGAGTCCTGTCATTCCAGCCAAAAATTACAGAATGGAACGAAAACTCGTCTGCTACGCAGACTCTTTCGTGCTACCGCACTATGTTTTCGGCGTAAATAGCCGAAATCAACGGCTATTTACGATAGCCAAGTTGGTAAGGCACCAGATTCTGACTCTGGAGAGCATAGGTTCGAGTCCTATTATCCCAGCCACTTAGATTTCTCTTTTTAGGGAAGTCTTTTTTTGTGTCTATTTTAAGAAATTTTATTCTGAACTTAGCATATATTTAAATGCGAGGGATACTTTGTAGTTATTAAGAGATATAAATAAGATATATTTATTAATCCATATTGACAAAATCGTTTTCACTAGGTATACTAAAACCTACATAAGCGAAAAAATCTAAACAATAAGGCACAATTGTTTTTTTAGTGCGCATAAATATTTTTGGGTGATTATTATGAAGGAGGGGAATTTATGAGTATTTCTTACAATGAAGAGAAGAGGATATTTAGTCTTCATACAAAAAACACTAGCTACCAGATGATGGTTGATGAGTTTGGGTATTTGTTTCACCTATATTATGGGCCTTTGAATCATGGAGATATGGATTATTCTATTGGAAAGGTTTATATTCCGTTTTTGGGAAATCCTAATGAGGTTAACACCGATAGGTCTTATTCTTTGGATGCTTTGCCACAGGAGTTTCCTACTTTAGGAACTGGGGATTTTAGAAATTATGCCTTGAATATTGAAAATAGTGATTCCTCCCAGTCTTGTAGGCTATTATTTGATGATTATAAGATTAGTAAGGGCAAATATGAATTGTCTAAGCTTCCTCATATATGGGCGACAGATGATGAGGCAGAAAGCCTTGAAATAATACTAAAAGATCCAGTAAGCGATATAGAAGTTAGTCTTCTATATGGGATCATTCATGATAAAGATGCTATAACAAGAAGTGTTATCATAAGAAATAGAGGCAATAATCCTGTAAAAATCAAGAAAGTCATGACTGCCTGCTTGGATTTCCTATCGGGGGATTTTGATGTGATTAATTTTTATGGCAAGCATGCTATGGAAAGAAATTTTGAGAGGGTAAGTCTTGACCATGGTACTTATTCATTTTCCAGCAGAAGAGGTGCTTCTAGCCACCAGTACAATCCTGGGGTAATTTTGGCTGATAAGGATGCAAAAGAAGATTTTGGCAATTGTTACGGTATGCTTTTTGTTTATAGTGGCAATTTCTTATGTCAAGCTGAAAAAGATCAGATCAATCAAACAAGGCTTCTGATGGGCCTTAATGACGAATTGTTTGATTATCCCTTGGACCCAGGCGAAGAATTTGTGGTTCCAGAAGTTATTATGTCATTTTCATCTGAAGGATTATCTAAGCTATCTAACAACTACCATAAATTGTTATTAAATAACTTGTGTAAATCTAAGCTTGTTAAAGAAACGAAACCGGTGCTAGTAAATTCTTGGGAAGCAGCGTATTTTGATTTTAATGCAGATACTCTTGTAAATCTTGCCAAAGAAGCAGCCGACCTTGGTATAGATATGGTTGTTATGGATGATGGCTGGTTTGGAAATAGAGATGATGATAATAGCTCGCTTGGAGATTGGTTTGTCAATGAAGAAAAATTGGGCTGTGCTCTAAATGAGCTTGTAAAAAGGGTAAATGATCTGGGGGTTAAGTTTGGCATTTGGATTGAACCTGAAATGATTAGTGAGGTAAGCAAGCTTTATGAAAAACACCCTGATTGGGCTATCAAAATTAATGGAAGAGACCCTATACGTTCTAGAAATCAACTTGTTTTAGACTTTTCGAGGAAGGAAATTAGAGATTATATTTTTGAGAAAATATGCAAGGTGATAGATCAGGCTAATATAGAATATATCAAATGGGATATGAATAGGTCTTTAGATGATGTTTATAGTGGGACTTTGACCTATGATTATGTATTAGGTTTGTATGAATTTTATGAAAGATTGATTGAGAGGTATCCAAACATACTCATAGAAGGATGTAGCGGTGGCGGAGGTAGGTTTGATGCTGGAATAATGTATTATTCTCCTCAAATCTGGACTAGCGATAATACCGATGCCATAAACAGAACAAAAATTCAGTATGGGTCATCTTTCTTTTATCCAATAGCCTTTACAGGATCTCATGTTTCTGCAGTTCCAAACCACCAAACAGGAAGAACTACCAGCCTTAAAACTAGAGGTATTGTTGCAATGGCAGGAACTTTCGGATATGAAATGGACCTATCAAAGCTAGATGATTCTGAAAAACAAATTGTAAAAGAACAAGTAAAGACTTACAAAAAATACGAAAATTTAATTCGCTTTGGAGATTATTACAGGTTATCAAATCCTTTTGAAGATGAAAATGCTGCTTGGATGTTTGTTTCAGAGGATAGGTGTGATGTACTGGTTAATCTTGTAAGGACCTATATTGAAGCCAATATGCCAGTGGGTTTTGTTAAGCTTAAGGGTCTTGATAAGGAGGCTTTCTATATTGATGAGGAAAGTAAAATGATATATTCGGCAGTTGCCCTAATGGAAGTGGGCCTTGCCTTGCCAGTTGCTAAGTCAGAATATGAGGCTTATCAATTTAAGCTTAAGAAATTATAGAATTATAAAAATCAACAAAAGGAGGAGTTATGACTAGAGAGATATTTTTAGGAGTAGATGGGGGAGGAACAAAAACAGCCTTTATCCTATCAAAAGAAGGAGAAGAATTCTACCACAAGGAAAAAACAATCCACCTAAGCCAAGTATCAAGAGAAGAGTTCAAAAAAAGAATCGAAAATGCTATAGCTAACTTGACCAAAGAAGCAAATATAAGCAAAGAAGACATAGCCTATACCTTTGTATCTGTACCAGGCTATGGCCAATATCCTGATGATGAGGCCTTCATAGACGAAAGCTTAAGAGAACTTCTAGGATCTGATAATTTTAAGGTAGGTAACGACTGTCTAAATGCCTGGGCAGGATCCCTAAATGCCAAACCAGGCATCAACCTAATCTTAGGTACAGGATCAATAGGTTTCGGCCTAGATGACAAGGGAGAAAGCAAGAGATGTGGCGGTTGGGGCCCACTCATAGGAGATGAATCAAGTGGTTATTATATTGGAAAGAGATTAGTCAATTATTTTACCAAACAAAGTGACGGTAGAATCCCCAAAACATTACTCTATGATGAAATTAAAAAAGAGCTAAATATAGATGATGACTTTGAAATAATCCCCCTAACAGATGGCATGACAAGAGATGAGCTAGCAAGAATTGGTAAGATATTTTCAAAGCTAATAGAAAATGAGGATGAGTGCGCCCTAGAACTATTAGATAAAGTTGCCTATGAAGCAGCCCTTACAATCAATACCCTAGGCAAAAAATTAAGTTTTGACGGGGAAATATTAGCGTCTTATTCTGGTGGAGTTTTTAACCTTGGAAAGGCATTAACAGATGCTATAGAAAAATACCTAGATGAAAATATCAAATTAGTAGCACCATACGCAGACCCAACTATGGGAGCTTTAATATTAGCTAAAAAATATTGGGAAGAAAACAAATAAAACATTGAAGACTTTTTGTATAATTTAATTTTATACGAAAAGTCTTTTTTGAAAACATATATTAATATAAGAAAGCTTAATTAAACTATGTTTTATAACAAAACAAACATAAACGAAAATCAAAAAAACAATTTACAAAGTTAAAAATAGAGTATTAGGAGGGAAAATATTTTTATAAAGCTTATGTTCTGAAAAACTTGGTTAAAATCAGGGTTTAAGGCCCCTTAATACTTTTGTAGAAATGATTATATATAGGCAATTATAAAAAATATTAAAAATTCTCAAGAAAACGCTTGACAAAGAAATCAATTTCTTGTATACTGAAATCGAACAAAAACGAAAAAAAGAAAACACTATCAAACAAAAACTTCAAACTCATTAAATTAGGAACTGACATGAAATAATTTTAGATTATCATGCGGAAATATAAAAAGGAGGCAGTATGAAGGTATTTCTAGCATCCGACATGGATGGAAAAGGGCTAAAGGATGCCCTAGTTGCAGAAGTTAAAAGACTTGGCTATGACTACGAAGATCTCACCCAAGAAGGTTTTGACCTAGTAGATAGCTCAGAGGCAGTATGTAAGAAGCTACTAGAAGTAGATGGCATGCTTACATCAGGATCAGATGACCAATCAGTAGGAGTAGTAATTGACAAGTACGGTGCAGGTTCTTACATGGCTTGCTCAAAACACAAGGGAATGATAGCAGCAGAAGTAAGCGAAGAAAGATCAGCCCTTATGACAAAAAGACACAACGGAGCAAGAATCTTAGTTATGGGTTCAGCCATAGTAGGAGAAGAACTTGCTAAATCATGTTTAAGATCATTCTTATCACACGGTTATGACGGTGGCCGTCACCAAATAAGAATAGATATGCTAAACAAAATGCTTTAAGGAGGTCTAAAATGAAAATAGCTTTAGGATGCGATCATATAGTAACAAGCCTTAAGATGCAAGTATCAGATCATCTAAAGAGCCTTGGACATGAGGTTTACGATGTAGGATGCTACGATAACACCAGAACCCACTACCCAATCTACGGCAAAAAAGTTGGAGAGCTAGTAGGAAGCGGCAAATGCGACCTAGGAGTAGTCCTTTGTGGTACAGGCGTAGGCATCACAACAGCAGTAAACAAGGCTTTCGGTACAAGATGTGCCCTAGTAAGAGATGTAGAAACAGCAAGAGCCGCAAAAAGAGAACTAAATGCCAATGTAATAGGCTTTGGCGGAATGATAGTCGGCAAAGACTTAGCTTTAGAAATAGTAGATGGATTCTTAAACACAGAATATGAAGCAAGTCCAGAAAGAGAAAAAATAATCGAAAAGATTATGGCTATCGAAGAAAATTACAAGGCAGATAGAGAAAAACAAGTAGCTAACGATGGATTCTTTACAGAATTCTTAGAAAAATGGGACAGAGGGGAATATCACGATTAATAAGGAGATTAAAATGACAAGCGAAAAGAATTTGACAAGACAAGATATTGGCATGATAGGCTTTGAAATTGTAGCCTACTCAGGAGATGCTAGAAGCTCACTATTAGAAGCAATCAAATGTGCTAAAAAAGGTGAATTTGATAAAATTGACGGCCTTGTAAGGGATGCTCAAGAAAACTTAAATATAGCCCACGCTAAGCAAACAGAAATGCTAGCTCTTGATGCCCAAGGCAAGGAACTTGAAATCGGTTTCATCATGATTCATGCTCAAGACCACTTAATGACAAGTATCTTATTAAAAGATATAGTATATGATTTATGTGAAATATATAAAAAATAAATTCTAGGAGATACTAATGAATAGTATAGTTAAACAAATAAAAAAGTGGCAGCCTTATTTTGATGCCTTTGCTGCGAATAAGTATGTTAGCGGAATGAGAAATGGTCTTATTTTACCAATGTATGTTCTAATATTCTCAAGTATATTTATGGTTATAACATATGTGCCAAATATATGGGGATTTCATTGGCCTGAAAATATAGAAATGTTATTGTTAAAACCATACGATTTGACTATGGGTATTTATGGTCTTATTGTATCTGCAACAGTTGCTAAAGCGTTTACAGACATCTTAAACCAGGAACAAGCACCTGGTAAAAAAATTAGTTATGTAGCTACAATGGTGACAACTTTGTCTGCATTTTTAATTTTATTAACTGATCCAGCAGAAGGCGCTTTATCAACATCTTTTTTAGGAGCATCTGGAATGATAGTAGGTATTATTTTAGGTCTAATAATACCAAACATATATAAGTTTTGTGTTAACAGAAACTTAACAATAAAACTTCCTAAAGAAGTTCCACCAAACCTATCAGAATCATTCGCTAGTTTAATTTCTTATGGATTGGCAATATTCGTAGTTTGGGCATTTGATATTGCCTTTAGATATTTTACAGGTGGACAAAATATAGGAGAAGTTCTTCTTGCAATTTTAAATCCGATATTTAGAGCGGCTGAATCATATGTGGGAATGGGAATAATATATGCGGCAACAGCATTTTTCCAATTCTTAGGAATGAACGGTCCAGATATTGTATTCCCAGCTGTGAAACCAGCAATGTTCCAATTCTTAGCAGAAAACCAAGAACTATATAGACAAGGTCTACAAGCTTCACACGCAATGACTAACTCATCTTACGACATGGCAGTTGCTTTTGGAGGAACAGGTGCTACATTAATGGTTACTTTAATGTTCGCATTCTTATCTAAATCAGAAAAAAATAAAGCGGTCGGAAAAGCTGCAATAGTACCAGTATTATTTAACGTTAATGAGCCAATAACATTTGGTGTACCTCTCATATTAAACCCAATGTTCTTAATACCATTTATTTTAACACCAGTAGTAAATACTTTCTTGTTAAAATTCTTTATAAGTGGTTTGGGTATGAATGGATTCATTATGGAAGTTCCTTGGACAACTCCAGGATTTATAGGAACTATATTAGGAACCAACTTCCATCCGCTTTCATTCCTACTAGTATTAGTAGTTATGGTGACAAATAGTTTGCTATATTATCCGTTCTTCAAAGCATACGATATAGAATCTGTTGAAGAAGAAGCAAAAATGGATGAAGAACTAGAAGTTTCTGAAAAAGATGAAGTAGTTTTAGATAGATCAAAAGTTAAAGATGACAAGATAAATGTATTAGTTCTTTGTGCAGGCGGTGGTACAAGTGGCATGCTAGCAAATGCTTTAAATGACAATAAAGACAAACTTAAAGAAAAATACGGCGTTGAATTTTCAGCTAGAGGCGGTCACTATGGACAACACAATGAGTTTATGAATGATACAGATATAGTAGTTCTTGCTCCACAGGTATCTAGTTTCCTTGAAAATATGGAAAAAGAAGCAAGCAACTATGGAATTAAAGTTATTGCAACCAAAGGCGCTGAGTATATTAAATACACTAGAGATAGTGAATCTGCAGCTGAACTTATTATAAAAGAACTTAATAAATAAGAGATAGGAGTTTAAATGACAAAGCAATTTCCTGATAACTTCATGTGGGGCAGCGCATCAGCTGCCTACCACTTCGAAGGTGGGTTTGATAAAGATGGTAAGGGTCTAACAGTTCAAGATGTAACTCCACATGGAGCTAGAGGAATAATAACTGATGGACCTACGGATGATAATTTGAAGCTCAAAGCAGCAAACTTCTATGAGAATTATAAAGAAGATATAAAACTTTTTGCCGAAATGGGATTCAAAGCCTTTAGAACATCAATTTCATGGGCTAGAATATTCCCTAATGGAGATGATGAAACTCCAAATGAGAAAGGTCTTCAATTCTATGATAATGTATTTGATGAGTTGCACAAATATGGCATTGAGCCGATAGTCACTTTAGCTCATTATGAAACCCCTCTTTCTTTAGTAGAGAGATACAATGGGTGGATGAATAGAGACTTAATTAAAATCTTTGAAAAATATGCTGTAACAGTATTTGAAAGATATAAAGATAAGGTTAAATATTGGATTACTTTTAATGAAATAAACTCTATGTTTGAAACACCTTTTATTTCAGGAGGTATAAAGACACCAGAGAAGGAATTGACACCAAGCGATTTATATCAGGCATCACATCATCAATTAGTAGCTAGTGCGTTAGTTACAAAAAGGGCTAGGGAAATAAACCCTGAGTTTAAAGTTGGATGCATGATTTCAGCAAAAGGAGTTTATCCACTACGTCCTACTCCAGAAGATGCAGTTCTTGAAATGCAGAAGAAAGATGAACTAGATTTCTTCACACATGTTCACGCAAGAGGTGAATATCCTTACTATATTAAAAGAGTTTTCGACGAAAACAATATAAAATTAAATATTACTGATGAAGACAGGAAACTTTTAAAAGAAAATACTGTAGATTATATATCATTAAGTTACTACAGATCAGTTTGTGTAACTAGCCTTGAAGGCAAAGGATATGAAGATATCAGGGATGTTGATGAAGATACATTCACAATAAAAGAGGTTTTAAACCCAACATTAAAAACAAGTGAGTGGGGATGGCAAATAGACCCTGTCGGATTTAGGATTGTTTTAAATCAAATTTATAACAAATATGAACTACCAATATTTATTGTAGAAAATGGATTGGGAGCAAAAGATAAGTTGGAAGAAAAAAACGGAAAAATTGAAATCCATGATGATTATAGAATTTCTTACTTAGAACAACATATCAAAGAAGTTTATGAAGCTATGTTAGATGGTGTTGATATAATAGGATATCTGACTTGGGCAGCAATGGATGTTGTAAGCACAACAGAAGGCTCGATAGATAAAAGGTATGGTTTTATCTATATAGATTTACAATCTGATGGGACTGGAAGTCTCAAAAGATACAAAAAAGATAGCTTTTATTGGTATAAAAAATTAATATCAACAAAGGCAAATTTAATATTAGAATAGGTTTAATATGGAAGCTATAAAAGGAAGAATAGGACTTATTCTAGTAGCAATAATATGGGGTTCCGGCTTTGCAGCCAGTGCCCTTGCTCTAGAGAGTTTTAATACAAACCAAATACTTGCAATGAGATTTACAATAGCGTTTTTAATTTGCTTGCTAGTTTATAAAAATGACCTAAAATTAATTAACTTTAATGTTTTGAAAAAAGGAATAATAATTGGGATATTTTTATTTTTGGCGTTTATGTTTCAAACAATAGGGCTAAAATACACTACAGCGAGTAAAAATGCATTTTTGACAGCTGTAAATATTGTAATAGTACCTTTTTTAAGTTTTATAATACTTAGGAAAAAAGTGGAAAAACAAGAATTACTAGGTGCTCTTGTTACTTTATTCGGTATAGCATTATTATCTTTCGATTCATCAGGAATTGGTGGAATTAATAAGGGTGATATTCTAACTTTGGTTTGTGCTGTGTTTTTTGCTTTGCAAATATTCTATACAGATTTCCATGTTAAAGATGTAAATCCTGGAATAATTATGATTGGACAAATGGGAACGGCGGCGATATTATCATGGATTCTTGTAGTAATAAACAATGATATAAGAATGGGAATAACTATTGATAATATCAAACCTATACTATATCTGGGCGCAATAAGTACTATGGTTGCCTATGGAATACAGACTTGGGCTCAAAAAAGAGTAAGTAGCACAGAAGCAGCGGTCATACTATCAACAGAAGCGTTTTTCGGAATGTTGGCATCAGTAATAATACTAAACGAAAAACTTTCTTTGGGTATTGTTATAGCTGCAATATTAATATTTACAGGAGTAGTAATAGTCCAATACAAACCCAAGAATGTAGTAAAATCTAATTAAGTATATATAAGTTATTCTATGTCTAGGAGGAAAAAATGGCAAGCGAAAAGAATTTAACAAGACAAGAAATTGGTATGATAGGATTTGAAATTGTTGCTTATGCAGGAGATGCAAGAAGTTCACTACTAGAGGCGATTAAATGCGCTAAAAAGGGTGAGTTTGATAAAATTGACGACCTTGTAAAAGATGCTCAAGAGAATTTAAATATTGCCCACGCTAAGCAAACAGAAATGCTAGCTCTTGATGCCCAAGGCAAGGAACTTGAAATCGGTTTTATCATGATTCATGCTCAAGACCACTTGATGACAACTATGCTTCTTAAAGATATTGTTTATGATATATGTGAGATTTACAGAAAGAGGTAAGGGATGGATAAGTTAGTCGAACGAATAGAAAAGTTAAAACCTTTTTTTGAAAAATTATCAAGAAATATTTACTTAAGATCTATCAGAGATGGCTTTATCGCTGGTATGCCAGTTGTACTATTTTCATCTATCTTTATCCTTATAGCCTTCGTGCCTAACGCCTTTGGGTTTATTTGGAGCGATAAGACTGTAGATATGCTTATGAAACCATACAACTACTCAATGGGTATTCTAGGTTTCCTAGTAGCAGGTACAACAGCAAAATCCTTTACAGATATGGTAAATAGGACCATGGATAAAACTAAGCAAATCAACTTTATGTCAACTATGCTTGCAGCTATGATTGGATTTTTAATCTTATCAGCAGATCCTGCAGCAGAAGGTGGTTTCTTAAGTTCATTTATGGGAACTAAGGGCCTTATTACAGCCTTCATAGCAGCTTTCACAACAGTTAATATTTACAAGGTATGTATGAGAAATGATGTTACAATCAAAATGCCTAAGGAAGTACCTCCAAATATTTCTAGGGTATTTACAGACTTAATACCATTTTCTCTAGCGGTTGTGATCCTATATGTAGTAGATATCCTTGTAAGAAATTTTACAGGAAACAGTGTTGCTGAGTCAATAAGTTTAGGTCTTGCTCCACTTTTCCAAGCAGCGGATGGATATCTTGGCGTAACTCTAATATTTGGTGCCTATGCCTTCTTCTGGTTTGTAGGAATCCACGGCCCATCTATTGTAGAACCAGCTATAGCAGCAGTTTTATATTCAAATGCAGAAATAAACCTAGGCCTAATGCAAGCTGGCCAACACGCAGATAAGGTTATAACATCTGGTACACAAATGTTTATCGTAACCCTTGGTGGTACTGGTGCAACACTAGTAGTGCCATTTATGTTTATGCTTTTAGCAAAATCAAAGAGAAATAAGGTAGTAGGAAGGGCTTCTGTAGTGCCAACCTTCTTTGGTGTAAACGAGCCAATCCTCTTTGGTGCGCCAATAGTACTAAACCCAGTTTTCTTTGTACCATTTATCCTAGCACCAATTGTAAACGTGTGGATATTTAAGTTCTTTGTTGATACACTTGGAATGAACAGCTTCACAGCTAACCTTCCTTGGACAACACCAGCACCACTAGGTATGCTTTTAGGACTTAACTTCCAAGTTAAAGCTATAATTCTAATCTTTGTTCTACTAATAATAGACACAGTAATCTATTATCCATTCTTTAGGGTATATGATGAACAAATCCTAGAAGAAGAAAGATCAGGAAAGACAGATGGATCTAGTGACCTACAAGAAAAGGTAAAGGCTAATTTCAATACAGAAAAGGCTGACAAAATATTAGAAGAAAATACAAAGACAGAAAAGCTAGCTCCAGAAGCAAGTTCGGCTGATGATAAGCCAATAAATGTACTAGTACTTTGTGCAGGCGGCGGTACAAGTGGTCTACTAGCAAATGCCCTAAACGATGCAGCCAAAGAATATGGAGCAAAGGTAACAGCAATGGCAGATTCTTATGGCGCTCACAGGGATATATTACCAGACTTTGACCTAGTAATTTTAGCACCACAAGTTGCTTCAAACTATGATGATATGAAACACGAAACTGATCCATTAGGAATTAAACTAGTCAAGACCCAAGGAGCTCAATACATTGGCCTATCAAGGGATGGAGAAGCTTCATTAGAATTCGTAAGAAAGGCTATGAAAGAATGAGAAAATTAGCAGACGACTTCATATTTGGGGGAGCGACAGCAGCCTACCAATGTGAAGGAGCTACCAAAACTGACGGTAAGGGACCAGTAGCTTGGGATAAATACCTAGAAGAAAACTACTGGTATACAGCAGAACCAGCTAGTGATTTTTACCACAAATACCCAGTAGACCTCAAACTTGCTGAAGAATTTGGGGTAAATGGAATAAGAATTTCTATAGCTTGGTCTAGAATATTTCCACAAGGCTTTGGGGAAGTCAACCAAAAAGGGGTTGACTTCTATCACAGGGTCTTTGCAGAATGTAAAAAAAGAGGGGTAGAAGCTTTTGTAACCCTCCATCATTTCGATACTCCAGAAGCTCTTCATTCAAATGGAGACTTCCTAAATAGAGAAAATATCGAACACTTCGTAGACTATGCTAAATTTTGCTTTGAAGAGTTTAAGGAAGTAAACTATTGGACAACTTTCAACGAGATAGGACCGATAGGCGATGGCCAATACCTAGTAGGAAAATTTCCACCAGGAATCAAATACGACCTTGCTAAAGTTTTCCAATCTCATCATAATATGATGCTAGCTCATGCAAAAGCTATCCTTGCCTATAAAGAAGCTGGCTATGATGGAGAAATAGGTATAGTTCATGCCCTACCAACTAAGTATCCATACGACCCAACGGATGAGAGAGATGTTAGGGCTTGTGAGCTAGAAGATATTATCCACAACAAATTCATCCTAGATGCGACCTACTTAGGCGATTATTCTAAAGAAACAATGGAAGGGGTTAACCATATACTGGAAGTAAATGGTGGAAGCCTTGACATTAGGGATGAAGATATTAAAATATTAACAAAAGCCAAAGACCTAAACGACTTTTTGGGCATCAACTACTACATGAGCGATTGGATGGCTCACTTTGATGGAGAAACTCAAATTACTCACAATGGCAAGGGTGATAAAGGCGGCTCTGTTTATCAAATCAAGGGAGTCGGTCAAAGAAGGTTTGATGTAGATGTACCAAGAACAGATTGGGACTGGATGATATATCCAAAGGGTCTTTATGATCAAATAATGAGGGTAAAAAGAGATTACCCAAATTACAAAAAGATTTATATTACAGAAAATGGTCTAGGCTACAAGGACGAATTTGTAGATAATACAGTATATGACGATGCTAGGATTGACTATATTAAAAAGCACTTTGAAGCAATTTGCGATGCCATAGATGATGGTGCAATTGTTAAGGGATACTTCTTATGGTCACTTATGGATGTATTTTCATGGTCAAATGGCTACGAAAAGAGATATGGTCTATTTTATGTAGACTTTGATACTCAAGAAAGATATCCAAAGAAATCAGCCTATTGGTATAAGGACCTAGCAGAAACAAAGGAGCTTAAGTAATCTCTTGACATAAGCTTCTAGAATGGAAAAGCGAATGTTAAAAGAAGAAAGACAAAAGATAATTCTAGATAAGTTAAAAGAAAATGACATTATTCAGGTCTCTCAGATGACTGACCTTTTGGATGTTACTGATATGACTATTAGGCGTGATCTTAAGGAGCTTGAGGATAAGAAGTTACTTGTGAGGATTCATGGGGGAGCTAGCAAGATTGAAAAGGCTCGTCCTAGGGAGTTTTCTAATGAGGAAAAACTTCTTAAGAATAAAGATCTTAAGATAGAGATTGCCAAGAAAATCAGCAAACTTTTGGTGGAAGAGCAGAATATTTTCCTCGGTGCTGGCACAACTATAGAGTATGTGAGCGAATTTTTGGGAGATAAGAAGCTTAATATTTTCACCAACTCCCTCTATCTTTTTAGAAAATTAGTCTTTCTTGATAATATTAATATTAAGCTAATTGGAGGAGAATTTAGGAAGGTCACAGGTGCTTTTGTGGGTGCCTTAAGCCTTGAGCTTGTCACAAAGATGAGATTTAACCAGGCCTTTATAGGTGTAAATGGTGTAAACAAGGGCAAGGCTTATACCTATAGCCCAGAAGAGGGGATTTTGCAAAAGATGATTCTTGATAATTCCTTCGATAGGTTCCTTGTGGCTGACTCTTCCAAGCTTGGTTATGAAGACTTGTATCATTTCTATAATCTAGAAGATGCAAAATTTATCACAGATCAGAAAATTGCTTCAGATCAAGCTTTAGAAATAGAAAAATATACAGAAATAATAAAGTAATTCCATAAAGGAGAATAGATGATTTTAACAATCACAGCAAATCCATCTGTAGACATGTCCTACCAGCTAGAAAAGTTTAATATAGATGGAGTTACAAGGACTGATAGGGTCATAAAACATGCTGGAGGCAAGGGAATCCACGTAGGCTATGTCCTAGGGGAATTAGGCGATGAAGTCGTTCATTCAGGTTTTGTGGGTGGTAAGCTTGGAGAATTTATCGAAGAAGGCCTTAAGGAAAGAGGCCACGAGGCTCGATTTGTAAAAATCAAAGAGCCAACAAGAAATTGCCTAGCCATCCTACATGAGGGCAAGCAAACAGAAATCCTTGAAGCAGGCCCTACAATAAGTCCAGCCGAAAGAGCGGAATTTATCAAAAAACTTGATAAAATAAGTACAGGCTGTAAGGTGATTTCGATGTCAGGGTCCCTTCCAAAGGGTCTTGATTCAAGCTTTTATGAAGAGATAATTGCCTATGCCAAAAACAAAGGCATCTTTGTGGCAGTAGACACATCAGGGCAAAGCCTAAAAGATGTAGTAAATGCAAAAATCAAGCCAGACTTAATCAAGCCAAACGAAACAGAAGTGGCAGATTTACTAGGTGAGGAAATCACCAAGGATAATATCAAAGAAGCCCTAAAAAAAGCTCCTCTTGCGGACATAGAATATGTAATAGTATCCTTAGGAAAAGATGGGGCGGTTGTAAAGGTAGGCGATAAGATATTTAAGGCAAGTGTTCCAGAAGTTACTGCCATAAATCCGGTAGGAAGCGGAGACTCATCACTTGCAGGGGCAATCTATGCCATAGATAAGGACAAAAGCCCAGAAGAAGTCATCAAAACATCAATGACCTGCGGCCTTTTAAATGTCTTAACAGAAGAGATAGCCCATATAGAAATAGAAAAGTTTGACAAATACTACGAGCAAATCAAAGTGGAGGAAATATAAGAAATGAAAATTTCACAAGAAAAATTAGCAAACCTAAAAAAATTATTAAATGAAGATGGCGCCATCGCAGCCCTAGCCATTGACCAAAGAGGTTCAATGGAAAAAATGATGGAAGCAGCAAATCCTAGCCTAAACAACGTAGAAGGTATAGGAGCATATAAGGAATTAGTGTCAAAAGAACTTACACCATTTGCATCATCAATCCTTCTAGACCCAATCTATGGTGAAAAGGGAATCAAAGCTAAGGATGAAAACGCAGGACTAATCCTATCCTACGAGCAAACAGGCTATGATGAATATGATGAAGGCAGACTTCCAAGGTTAATAGACTTCATGAGTGTATTAAGAGCAAAGGAAATGGGAGCAAATGCAATAAAAACACTTCTATACTACGATTGCGATGACGAAGAAAAGACAAACGACATCAAAAAAGCTTGGGTAGAAAGAGTTGGCTACGAATGTGAAGGTCTAGGCCTACCACATTTCTTAGAGATAATAACCTATGATAGAAATATGGACTCAGAAAAAGGTGCTGAATATGCAAAGGTAAGACCACACAAGGTAAATAGCGCCATGAAAGAATTTTCAGACCCAAGATACAAGGTAGACGTACTAAAAGTAGAAACTCCAACAAACATGAACTTTGTAGAAGGCCTAGGCAAGGAAGAAGCCGTATACAGCAGAGAAGAAGCCATCAAACACTTCAAAGACCAAGCTGAATCAACAAACCTACCATTCATCTTCCTATCAGGCGGAATCACAGCAGAACTTTTCCAAGAAACCCTAAGACTAGCCAAAGAAGCAGGCTCAAACTTCAACGGAGTCCTATGCGGTAGAGCTACATGGAAAGACTCAGTAGCAATCTTCGGCAAAGATGAAAAAGAAGCCAAAGAATGGCTAGAAACAAAAGGAAAAGAAAACATCCAAACCTTAAACCAAGTATTAAAAGAAACAGCTCACAGCGTATTTGAGAAAATCGAAGAATAAGGATATAAGCTCTGGTCAAACCGGAGCTTTTATTTTATACAAATTTTGGGTATTTTTATAAAAAGATAAAAAGGAGAAAGAAATGCTAAATAGTCTAGAAGACATCCTAAGAGACCTATCCCAAGCCTTATTTTTATTATCAGTTCCAGTAAATATTATCTATTTTGCTCTAGTAAAAGTTGATAAGAAATTAGAAGCAAAACTAGGAGATAAAAATGAATAAGACAGAAATATTATACGGAATTTTATCCCTTGTTTGGGGTCTAATACTTGTAGTAGGTCTAGTAAGAGTAAGGAGATTATTAAAATCAATAAATGAGAAGATAGACAAATTTTAGCAGCTTATAATTTAAGGGAAATATTATGGAAGAAATAATCGAAAAACTAAAAAAAGATCCTAGAAATAAAGTCTATACAAAAAGAGGAATAGGTCCCATTTTTCAACTTAATAAGAATTCAAAAATCTTAATAATTGGTCAAGCACCCGGCAAAAAAGTTGAGGAAAGTGGCATACTATTTAATGATAAAAGCGGCGAAAACCTAGTAGATTGGTTAGGCATAAGCATGGATGATCTTCATAGCAAAGACTATTCAATAATACCAATGGATTTTTATTATCCGGGTAAGGCAAAATCAGGAGATAAGCCACCGAGGAAATTTATATCAGAGGAATACCATCCTCTTATATTAAGACAATTAGAAAATGTAAGGCTGACAATCCTTATAGGAGCCTATGCTCAAAAATACTATCTTGGAGATAAATTTAAGAAAAATCTCACAGAAACAGTAAGAAACTATAAGGCCTATTTACCAAAATACTTCCCCTTAGTCCACCCAAGCCCACTAAACAACAGGTGGATGGTAAAAAATCCCTTTTTTAAAGAGGAAGTATTGCCGAAATTAAAAGAAATTATTCGAGAGATTTTATAAATTAAATATAAGAACTATAGAAAAATATAAAGAATTGAAATGATTAATAAAATTATATGTATATGAGTTTATCGAATAATAAAGTTGTGTTATAATATAAGTGTTATCATCCGTCTTTCATAGCATGAGAGGAGGTGATTTCATGCGAGAAGTACTTGACTTCATTCTTGCTATCATAGTACAAGTAGTTGGTTATTACTTGTGCAAATGGCTAGATAGCAGAAAAAAGGATGATAATTAGTATAGAAAAAGAGACGAGTCGGTAGCTCGTCTCTTTTTGTGATTCCATGCTTTATACTTGACTTCATGGTTATCTATATTATACCATCCATGGTATGTTTATCAAATGTACTAAAATTATTCTTATATTAAAACTATTGTAATATAATATAGGGTAGAATTATATAAATAGGATTTATTAAAAAATAAAGGGAGGAATTATGAAAAAAATAAGTGCAAATATCTTAGATGGCAAGTTTGAACATTTAGTAGATGAGGACAATTTACAAATCACCCACCTACAAATCAAAAAAGGCGAAGAAGTACCAAGCCACAAATCAGATAAAAATGTAGTAGTTGTAATATATAAGGGAAAGGTAGATTTTAAGGGAGAAAATGGAAGCGAAATAATAAGGCCAGGAGACATTATCACAATGGATCCAAACGAAATGCACGCTCTAGAAGCCATAGAAGATAGTGACCTTATGGTTATTAAGGCAAAAATCTAAGTAAATATTATATATCAGACGGGTGGATACTTTATCCACCTGTTTTTCAAATTATATACATTTAAGTGTATATTTTGGGTATTATTATAAGTAAGATGACTTTTTATTTGGAGAAACAAACGGAGGAATTATGTTTTATAAGGCAGAATATTTTATCCTAGAAGATAGGATTTTGGAAGATTATTTTATGGAAGTTGATGATGGGAAGATTGTGGGATTTTCTAAGAAAGTGCCTGATTCTTATGAGGACCTTGGGGAGATTGTGGCTCCTGGTCTTGTGGATACACACATCCATGGCTACCATGGCAAGGATATCATGAATGCTGAAAAGGGGGCCCTAAATGTGATTTCTAAGGGACTTTTGGAGTGTGGAGTGACTAGCTTTTTGCCTACTACTCTTACAGACTCTAAGGAGAGGACTGATGCGGCTTGTAAGGTGGTTGGTGAGGAATATAAAGATGTTGAAGGGGCTAAGATTAGGGGAATTTTCCTTGAAGGACCTTTCTTTACAGAAAAGTACAAGGGAGCCCAAAACCCAGCCTACATGTCTGATCCAAAGATTGAATATTTAAAAGAATGGAAGGACCTATCTGATGGCCTGGTAAATAAGATTGCTATCGCTCCTGAAAGGAATGGGGCAATTGACTTTATCAAGGAAGCTAACGCCATGGGCGTAAGGGTTGCCCTTGGCCATTCTGATGCTTCTTATGATCAGGCGGTAGAAGCAGTTGAGGCCGGGGCAAATATATTTGTCCACACCTATAATGGCATGAGCGGCCTCCACCACAGGGAGCCTGGCATGGTGGGTGCTGCCATGAATACCGATGCTATTTCAGAGCTAATCTGCGATGGTCATCATGTAAATCCTCATGCTGCTAATATTTTAATGAATGCCAAGGGCAGGGACCACATTGCTCTAATTACAGATTGCATGTCCGCAGGCGGCATGGCTGATGGGGACTATATGCTAGGTGATTTTCCTGTAAAAGTTGAAAAGGGAACAGCAAGGCTAAAGGATAGCGGATCTCTTGCGGGTTCTATCCTAAAATTAAAGGATGCCATCAAAAATGTTGTTGACTGGGATATTGCAGATGTCTTTGAAGCTGTTCAAATGGCAAGCCTTGTGCCAGCCAAGTCTGTCGGCATAGATGATGTTTGTGGCAAGCTTAAGGAAGGTTACGCTGCTGACTTTATAGTTCTTGATTATGATATGAATCTAGAAAAAACATTCTTAAATGGCAAATTGGTTTATAGCAAATAAGATGTTTAGAGCTTCTCAGAGATGAGGAGCTTTTTAATCGAAGAATAATGATAATCGTTATTGACAAGTCTTTAAATTTTTATTATAATTATTAAGGTTAATTAAGTAACTAACAAGAAGCTTTAAATAGCTTAAGATAATTATTATATAAATTTGGAGGATTTATGAAAGTAAAACATAAAGCGAGCTTAGCCCTAGCCTTATTATTGGCGATAAATATAGTTCCTGGAAGAGTAGATGCAAGCCAGGTAATGGAAGAGATGCCTAAGCAAGAAACTATGAGTGAAGAAAAGGATGTTGAAAATCCTATACCACTTAGTGATGAAACCACAAAAGATGATGAGACAAAGGCTTTTGAGGAAAAAGTTGCTAAGGCTAAGGAAGAACTTAAAAAATATCTAGATTCAATGGATGAAGAATCTGTTGATAATCCAGCTATAGCTTACGAAGGCCAAGCTAAGGAAGATATCAAAAATTCTATAACAAGAGCAAAAGAGCTTTTAAATGATGAAGAAATTGACCAAGCAAAATTGGAAGAAATCGAAAAAATCCCATTTAAAAAAGTCAATGGTAAGAAACAAGGTTTATTTAGAGACTATACCCATAAGGCTTTAGTGAATTTTCAAGTAGAAGGTGAAAGATCAAATAAGAATCCTCACAACAATAAAGCCTATGTAGGACTTAGGGATAATAAAATCAAGATAAAATCAAGCTTTAAGGGCCTAAAAAAATCTGGAGAAAGTAAGAATAAATTTATAAAGTTAAACTATGTTACAGAAGATGATTACAAGGCAATGAAGCTAGATGGAGTATCAGCTGCAACACCAAAATACAAAAAACAAGAACTCCCTCAAGATGATTACATAATAAGGGAAGTAGAAGATGGCTATGAGATAGAAATCACCAAACTACCAGCAGATGCGAAATTCATCAAACCTATAGCCCTAGTTAAATTTGCTGATGGAACATATTTTGAAAATGGTGATATAGTCTATGTCAAAAACGAAAATTCAGCAGCCAAGTCTTCAAATCTAGATAAAGTAGATGAAACAAGCGAAGCTACTAAAAAATTTGAAGAAAAGAAAGAATTAAATAAAGAGCATAAAAAATCTCAAAAAGTAGACCAAACAAGCG
Source organism: Anaerococcus sp. NML200537 (assembly GCF_026131715.1). NCBI lineage: Bacteria > Bacillati > Bacillota > Tissierellia > Tissierellales > Peptoniphilaceae > Anaerococcus > Anaerococcus sp. NML200537. Next base: position 27,112 of record NZ_JAMXSL010000008.1, read on the forward strand.
AAGCCACAAAAAAGGATAAAAAAGAAGATCCTAATCAAGAAAGAAAACAAGATGTAAAAGCCTCATCCCAAAATGTAAAGACAGGCGTAGGCTCATCTCTTCTAGCTATCCTAGGCTTTGGAGCAAGCTCAACTGCTCTATTTGCAAGCAAGAAAAGAAAATAATATTTTAAAGAGTCCTTAGGGGCTCTTTTTTAAATCATTTATAGGTTCTGTATATTTATTTGGTAAAATCGTTTTCTTGGTTTATAATTAGGATAGGGAAAGATTTTTAATTTAGAAGAAAATATCTATATAGGAGGCAAATATGAGTGAATTCAGGTTAGAGAGAGATTCTTTAGGAGAGCTAAATATACCAAAGGATGCATATTACGGGGCAAATTCTTACAGAGCGTATGAGAATTTTAAGATCACAGATAAGGCCATGGACCCTTATTTTATCAAGGCTATAGTCGAAGTTAAAAAGGCTTGTGCCATCCTTAATAACAAGGTTGGAATCCTTTCTGATAAGAAAATGCAGGCTATAGTTGACGCTTGCGATGAAATCTTGGCAGGCAAGTACCTTGACCAATTTATTGTTGACCCAATTCAGGGAGGGGCTGGCACTTCTTTTAATATGAATGCCAATGAAGTTATAGCAAATATTGCAAACCTAAGCCTAGGGGGAAGCCTGGGCCATTATGAGCATATTCATCCAAATGATCATGTAAACCTAGGCCAATCTACAAATGACGTTATCCCAACAGCGGGCAAGGTTGCCATAATCCGCTATATGGATGATTTATATGAAGAGGTGGAAAAGCTTGTCGAAGCCTTTGACAAGAAGTCCAAAGAATTTGATGAATATATAAAAATGGGCCGCACCCAGTTGCAAGATGCGGTTCCTATTACCCTTGGCCAGGAATTTAACGCATACAGACGTGTTGTAAAAAGAGGGCTAAAGAGATTTAAGGCTGCAAAGAAGGAGCTATCCTATGTCAATCTTGGAGGAACAGCTATTGGTACAGGCCTTAATGCTGATTATTATTTTGTAGAAAATATAGTAACAACCTTAAGCGATATCACAGGTCTTGACCTAAATCAAGCCAATGACCTCATAGATGCAACTCAAAACTTGGATGGTTTTTTATTTACATCCTCAGTTTTAAAAACTTTTGCAGCAAGCCTTTCAAAGGTTGCTAATGACCTAAGGCTTCTTTCATCAGGACCAACCACAGGGATTTCAGATTTTAAATTACCAGCCAAGCAGGCAGGATCATCTATCATGCCAGGCAAGGTAAATCCGGTAATTCCAGAGGTTGTAAACCAGGTTGCCTTCTTGGTAATAGGCAATGATATGACAGTGACAATGGCAGTTGAGGCTGGACAGCTAGAGCTAAATGCCTTTGAGCCAGTAATTTTCTATAGCCTAATCGAGTCAATAACTGCTCTTAAAGGTGCAATTTCAACTCTTACCCTAAATTGCGTTGAAGGAATTACAGCCAATAAGGAAAAATTAAGACGCAAGGTTGAAAATTCTGTGGCAATAATTACTCCATTTGCCCCACATATTGGCTATGATGCTGCAAGTGCCATCGCTAAGGAATCAATGAAATCAGATAAGTCCGTAAGGGAGTTAATCCTTGAAAAGGGCCTTATGGATGAAGCTGAAATCGATAAGATACTTGATTACAAGAGGATGACCAGACCAGGAATCCTGGATGAAGAACATATGGAGAAAAATTGATGAAAAAGCGCATAGAACACGATTCCATGGGTGAGGTAGAGGTTGCTTGCGATAGGCTTTGGGGAGCTCAGACTCAGAGGTCTTTTGAAAATTTCCCCCAAGGCTTAAAGTTGATGCCAAAAGACCAAATCCATGCCCTAATCCTAGTAAAAAAGGCGGCGGCAATAGTAAATGAAAGCCAGGGCAAGCTTGATAATAAGCGAAAGGAAGCCATAGTTAGGGCTTGTGATAGGCTTCTAGCTGGTGGTTATGAGGACCACTTCCCGCTTACAGTCTATCAGACAGGATCAGGGACTCAGACAAATATGAATGTCAATGAAGTTATAGCCCGCCTTGCCAATGAGCTCTTGGGGGAAGATTTAATCCACCCCAATGACCATGTAAATATGAGCCAATCTACAAATGACTCCTTCCCGACAGCCATGCACATAGCAAGCCTACTTGCTATCAGGGATAGGCTCTTGCCAGAAATAGAAAATTTAGGACAAGCCTTTAGGAAAAAGGCAAAGGAATTTGAGGGGATAATTAAAACAGGTAGGACCCATCTTCAGGATGCAACACCCCTTGCCCTTTCAGACGAAATAAAGACCTACGCAGATCTTATACTTAGAGATGAGGACTACATCAAAGAAAGTGCCAAAGCTTTAGAGAAACTTGCCATAGGAGGCACTGCTGTGGGCACAGGACTAAATACCAAAGAAGGCTACGATAAGGAAATGGCCAGACTTTTATCAGAATTTACTGGCCTAGACTTAGAGGCTGACCCTAATAAATTCTTGCAATTATCATCCAAAGGTGGACTGGCAAGGACCCATGGAGCTATAAAAATCTTAGCCAGCAACCTCTTAAAAATTGCCGAGGACATCAGATTTTTATCATCTGGCCCAAGAACAGGCATTGGCGAGCTAATAATCCCAGCCAACGAACCAGGCTCATCAATCATGCCAGGCAAGGTAAATCCAACCCAGGTAGAAATGTTAAGCATGATTTGCCTAGAAGTGATGGCAAATGACCAGGCAATCACCATGGCCAACTCCCTTGGCCAGCTTGAATTAAACGCCTATATGCCACTAATAATCTCAAAGACCTTAGAATCAATTGATATTTTAGCTGGGGGCATCCATTCCTTTAATATCCACCTAGTTCAGGGCCTAGTAGCAAATGAAGAAAAAATCAAAGAAAATCTAGATAAGTCCCTCATGCTTGTTACAAGCCTATCTCCGTTCATTGGCTACGAAAAAGCGGCAGACCTTGCTAAATTTGCCCACAAAAAGGGTATAAGTTTAAGAGCAGCTAACAAAGAGCTAGCTTATGTGTCTGACGAAGAATTTATAAAAATCGTAGACCCAAAAAAGATGATCTGAGAGGAAGAATGAACAAGTCAATTAAAAATACTAATTTCAACGATAGACTTCAAAAAGCCATAGAGAATTTGCTCGCAAGACATGGCAGTGAGAATGAAGACTACAGGGCAGATAAGAAGCCCTTTGCAGTCTTTGATTGGGATAATACCTCAATTATAGGTGATGTAGAAGAGGCACTTTTATATTATATAATTACCCACCTAGCCTTTAAGATGGATCCTGAAGAGCTTATAGAAGTAATAAAGAAAAATGTCCCTTCTGACAATCTTGATGAAAAATTTAATAATCTAGATGGAGAGCCTGTAAATATAGACCTCCTTGCTAGTGATATAAAAGAAGCCTATGACAAACTTTACGGGACAGCTAAGAGCCTTGGAGGGGATATTGACCTAGAGGATTTGTTAGATACCAATGTCTACAAGGAATTTGTAAGTAAGATGTTTTATAGGTACAAAGCTATCAGGGCAAGGTCTGATGCAAGGGAAGACTATTGTTGGATGTCATTTTTGCTTACAAATTACACCACAGAAGAGCTTTATAATCTCTGTCAAGATGCCTTTGCCTATGTCAAAAAAGAGACCCCTAGAAGGGAAATCTTTACATCTCCAGATATAGAAAGCTCCGCAGGAAGAGTTGAGATATCAATCTTTGTGGGCTTGGGTGACATAGATGAAATGGCAAAGCTCTATAAGACTTTAGAATCAAATGGAATTGACGTTTATATAGTATCAGCCTCCTTCATAGATATAGTAAGGGCTTTTGCCACATCAGGGGCCAATGCTTATGGATTTGACAAGGACAAGGTCCTTGGCCTAAGGTTAGAAAAAGATGGTGATGGTAAAGTTATTCCAAATCTTGACCCAGCCTACCCTCCAACCCTTAAAGAAGGCAAGGTCCAAACTATAAATAAATTTATAAAAAATCCAAATAATTACGGGCCAATCATGGTCGGGGGCGATAGCGATGGCGATTTTGCCATGCTTACAAGCTTTGATCAAACCGACCTAGGCCTTATAATTGACAGGGACATAGGAGGAAAGATAAATGACCTTAAGGCTCTTGCCCTAGATGGAGATAATAAATACCACCTCCAAGCAAGGGATGTCAGAGCTAAGACCTTTATAAAAGAAAAAAGATCTAAGGAGCTTAAGAATGTATTTTGAAGATTATGAAATAGGAATGGTATTTGACAAGGAAATAGAACCCATCAAATTTAGCGAAGAAGAACTGATTTGGGCTGGAGAAAAATACGACCCAAGGCCAATCCACACTGATAAAGAAAAGGCAGCAGCAAGCTCTTTTGGAAGGATAATCTCGCCAGGTTCTTATTCAAACATGGCCTTTTGGGGCCAATGGGTAAAGACAGATATAGATAAGCCAGGCATAGTGGCTGGCATTGGTATAGAATACGGCAAATGGCTAAGACCAGTCTATCCTGACACTTTATATGATATAAAAGTCGAAATTGTAGATAAAAAAGTTAGAAAAGAAGGGGTAAATGGTGCAGTCACTTATTTAATGACAGCGACAAATCCTCAGGGAGAAGTAGTAAGCGAATATTGTTGTACAGGACTTGTAAGATTTAAACCTAAATAAAACAATCATCCCTTATTAGAAATTTTTGTAGGAAATCTTACAAATGATTTCCAATAAGGGATAATTTTTGATAAAAAATAAGAAATTTTATGAATTTTTTTAAAAAAAATTATAAAAATGTAAGGGCTAACATCCTTTATAATATCAAGTTGATAATTTTCAAACAAAGAAAATCATTGATATTTTTTGGCGAATCCTCCCTCAAAGTGTTGACATAAACGTTTTTATCATATATAATCTAGTCAGATAGGAAATACAAATTGATATAGATTTTTGATAAATAATTAGTAATGATTTTGGGATAAGGCGAACCAGGTATATTTTAGAAAAAATCTACTTTTTTGATTCTATCGATTGCAAAGGTTTACATATTACATAAACAAGGAGAGAAAAATGAAAAAAATTGGTTTAATTCCAAGAATGATTTGTGGTATAATCTTAGGTATCTTAATAGGATCTTATCTACCAGAATCAATAGTAAGAATTTTTGTGACATTTTCATCTATCTTTGGTAACTTCCTAAACTTCATAATTCCACTTATGATTTTAGCATTCGTTACTAAGGGTATAGCAGACCTAGGAGAAGGAGCTGGTAAGCTTTTAGGTATTACAGTAGCCCTAGCTTATGCATCTACTCTTATCGGTGGTTCTGCATCATACTTCATGTCAAGGGCAATCTTCCCTAACTTTATCAACGAAAGTCAAGTAGCAGCTATCCAAGCAGCAGATGAAATCAAGCTTGAACCATATTTTACCGTTGAGATTGCACCATTCTTTACAGTTACAAGTGGTATTATATTCGCCTTTATGCTTGGTATCTGTATTTCATGGTTAAGGAAAAAAGGCTCTGGCAAGTACCTATATGGAGCAGTTGATGAGTTTAACCAAATCATCACCCAAGTATTAGCAGTAGCTATAGTTCCAGTACTTCCATTCTTTATCATGGGTAACTTCGCTAAGATGGCCTTTACAGGTTCTGTATTCGCAGTTCTTTCAATTTTCTGGAAGATATTTATCTGCATTATAGCCCTACACTTAATCTACATCACAATATTATTTGTGGCATCAGGTTCATATGCAGGCAAAAATCCATTTGCTATGCTTAAAAACCAACTTAGGGGCTACTTTACAGCTGTAGGTACCCAATCTTCAGCAGCAACAATTCCAGTTAACCTAGAATGTGCTGAGGCAAACGGCGTATCTCAACCAATCAGAGACTTCGTAATTCCATTAGGAGCTACAGTTCATATGCCAGGTTCTATGATTACAATTACAGGTTGTGTATTTACAATACTTACAATGTATAACATGGACCACTCATATGGCCTAATGATCCAACTTATAGCTATCCTTGGTGTAGCAATGGTAGCAGCACCAGGAGCACCAGGTGGAGCAATCATGTCAGCACTTCCATTCCTACCAATAGTAGGAATTAGCCCAGAGTCAGCAATGGCAACATTAGCTATTTCTCTATACCTAACCCAAGACTCATTTGGTACAGCAGCAAATATCTCTGGTGATACAGCTCTAGCAGTAGCAGTGGATAAATTCTATCACAGAAATATCCTAGGAGACAAAAACTGGCAAGCAGACCCAGTTAAATAATAAGATTAGTAAAATTTTGCAAGATAAGGGGATGTTAACAAAATATCTATTGGGTTAACTCCCCTTTATAATTTAAGGAAAAGGAGAAATTATGGCAGTAAATGCTTCAATTTTTGAGATAATGGGACCAGTCATGGTCGGACCATCAAGCTCTCATACAGCAGGAGCTTGTAGGATAGGCAATATAGCCAGGAGAATGGTCGATAGAAATTTCAATGAAGTAGACTTTTATCTACACGGTTCTTTTGCCAAAACCTATAAGGGACATGGTACAAATAGAGCTTTAGTAGGTGGAGTTTTAGGTTATGAGCCAGATGATGATAGGATAATAAATTCATTTGACTATGCAGATCAAGCTGGAATTAAATACAACTTCTTAGAAACAGACCTAGGCGATGTACATCCTAATACAGTAAAAATAGTCTTCAAATATCCAGACAGAAGCCCACTAGAAGTCCAAGGTTCTTCTATAGGTGGTGGATCAATAGTAATAACCAAGGTAAATGGCAATCCTATCGAATACAACGCCACAAAGCCAACCCTCTTTATGTCTTATGGCGAGCAAAAGGGAGTAATAGCCTTTGTATCAGGAGTGCTATTTGAGTATGGTTATAATATTCACATGATGAAGACAATCAAAGATGGTGACAATGTAATGTTAGTTTGCGAGCTTGATGAACCACTCAAAGAAGGAGTCCTTGAGGAAATCAGAGCTGGTAAAGACTTCACCTTCTTAAAATATATAGAATAGGATAGAAATATGCTTACAACAATGAAATTACTAAAAGAAAGATGCGAGAATGAAAATCTCAATCTTTGGCAATTAGCTATAAAAGATGAAATAGAAAATACAGGCAAGACTGAAGAAGAGATATTTGCTAGACTTCAAAAGACCTTAGATGTTATGAAAGCATCTGCACAGCGTGCCCTAGAAGAAGACGTAAGAAGCGTAACAGGCATGACAGGCGGCAATGCCAAGAAGATGAACGAATACTTCCTAGGCGGGGAAAGTGTCCTAGGAGATACCCCATCCATAGCGATGGCCATGGCCCTATCAACATCAGAAGTCAACGCAGCCATGGGAAGGATAGTAGCAGCACCAACAGCAGGCAGCTCTGGAATAATCCCAGCTACCATGATGACCATGTACAAAAAATACGGCTATGACGACAGGAAGCTAAAAGAAGCCCTCCTAGTAGCAACTCAAATTGGCCAGGTAATCTTCGATAATGCGACCTTTGCAGGTGCAGAAGGCGGTTGCCAAGCAGAAACAGGATCAGCAAGTGCTATGGCAGCAGCTGCAGTATGCTACCTCAGAGGCTATGACATCCAAACCCAAGAAAATGCCGCAACAGCAAGCCTACTAAATATCATGGGCCTAATCTGTGACCCAATAGGCGGTATGGTAGAATTCCCATGCAACCTAAGAAATGCAAACGGCATAATGAATGCCCTAGCAAGTGCTGATATGGCAATGGCAGGAGTGGCAATGTTTGTAACCTTCGATGAGGCTGTAGAAGCTATGAAGAGAGTAGGAGACTCCCTACCAGAAAGACTTAGAGAAACAGGAGAAGGCGGCATAGCAGTCTGCCCATCAGCCCTAAAACTAAGAGATAAATATATAGACAACCCAGAAAAGGGACAAACAGTAGAAAACGAAGCCAAACACTAAAAAATTGGGGAAGAAATTCCCCATTTTTTTATGCCTTTTTTTAAAAAATATATTTTTTGGAAAAATTTTGGGAATAATCATAGTAAGAAGGAGGTACTATGAAAAGGTATGAAATAGAGAAAATAAATAAGCAAAGAGATGACTTTCTTAAGGCTGTCAAAGAATCTGACCTTGACTACATAAAAGAATTTTTCCCTCAAGTAAAGCTTATTTTTACAGGAGAAAAGCTTGGAATAAGAGGAAGGGTAGCCAAGGATCCGCTAAGAAGTCTTAAAAATATAACCCTATCCTACAACACCCTTTATTTTGTAAGCGCCTTAAGTGGCGGGATGGATCCTCTAATTGGCCATTATATGGCCGAAAAATATGCGATTATGATTGAATACACTGATAATGAAGAGGACTTGTGGAAAATACACGAAGAAATGCTTAATAGGTATGCTTCAAGGGAAAATAGACTCCACAACAAGGGCCTTGATACCTTATCTAGAAAGATAAATGCCTACATAGATAATAATTTCATGGAAGATATAAATAATGATAGCTTGGCCTCTCATTTTAACATATCTAAGGAACACATGATGAGGACTTATAAAAAGGAGACGGGAGATACAATAAATAATTATATAGTAGCCAAGAGAATAAAGGAAGCAAAAGACCTCCTTCTCTTATCAGACCTATCCATGACAGAAATAGCCTTTAGGGTTGGATTTAAAAATTCTCAATATTTTTCTAACTCCTTCAAGAAAAACACAGGTTTTTCTCCAAAAGACTACAGAAAATCAAAATAAAGTCATTAATTTATAAAAAATAGTCATTTTTTTAGAAGAATTCATCTGGGAAAACCTATATCATATAAGTATAAGTTTATTTTTTAACTAGCAAGAATAAAAAAGGGAGGAAGCGATGAAGGTTTTAGGACCGATAGAAGTAACAGAAAATTCGCATCCATTTTCATCTATGAAATTTGCGCGAGAAGTGATAAATGTAGAAGATTATGGTTTTGTAGAAGAAGAGTATTTTGTATCAGATCTTGCCAATGTGTATGATTTTGACAAGGATAAGGAAAAAGTTTTCAAATTTCAGGAAAACATTCCCTACACTACAAGAATTTTAGTAAGAAGACCTATTTCTAAAGAAAAATTTACTGGTAGATGCTACATAGATATAATGAATGCTTCAAATAACTATGATATAGAGGACTTGTGGAGAAGATCTTACCTACATATCATGGAAAATAACCATATGTATATAGGAGTTACATCCAAACCTACAAATATTTTGTCCCTAAAGAATTTTGACCTTGATAGGTACAGATCCCTATCAATGCCTGCCAAAAATCCTGCACCTCAGCCAGCAGCCCTAGATACAAGGACAGGGTCCATAGATGGGTGTGAAGATGGGCTTATTTGGGATATTCTCTATCAAGTAGGAAGGGAAGCTAAGAATAATCCACAAAGTTTCTGTGGTGGTCTAGATGTTAAATATCTTTACTTAAGTGGCCAAAGTCAATCAGGTATGTATCTAAATACCTATATCAACTTTATGCATAATTATTACAAGGACCAAGGCTATGAGAAAGTATATGATGGTTACCTATCCTTAGCTTCTGGAGGCTTGACAAGAGCCTTAAGGCAAGACCCTGATGAGAAACTAAATTTTGCCATAAGACCTAGCCGTGAAGAAGAAATAGATGTACCAGTTATAACTTTTAATACCGAGTGTGACTACCACTTATTTGGGACAATGGGTGATGGTCTAGTAAAGACAAAGAATGAAAATTCGCCTACAAATAAGAGAAGGTATTATGACATGACTGCAGCAGCACACACAGACGCAGCAAGTCCATTGGTTCCAACCAATGAAGAGATAGAAAAGACCAAATGTCCACCAAGAATTCTAGATAATGAATATGATTTTAGGCTAAATGATTTAAAATTTGACTATTACATCAATGCCATGCTTGATAGGCTCCACGAATGGGCAACAGGAGGAAACCCACCTGAAATAATAGAAGCGATTGACTTTGAAAATACAGATGCTTACGGTCACCATCTGGGAGGCTTAAGATCTGTTTATCTATTGGTGCCAAAAGCTTATTACCAAGCATGTGACTTCCCTGGATCTACAAATGGAAAGATGGAATTTTTCTCAAAGGAAAAAATGGAAGCAATTTATGGAAGCTTCGAAAATTATTTAGAGAAGTTTAAAGAAGTTGCCAAGGCTCAGGCCAAGGAAGGTCTTTTGACAGAAAAAGATGCCCAAAGAGCCATAGACTGGGCAGAAAATTTAAATGAGTAAGAAGAGGAGAGTTTATGAAAACTAGAGAATTTAGACCTTTTAGTAAAAAGGATCAAATAGGATATATAGCAGGAGATATGGCAGGTTCCTTTGTAAACCTCACCATGGATGCTTTCTTCCTGGTATTTTGTACATATGTACTTAAGGTAGACCCAAAATTCATGTCTGGTCTATTCTTATTTGCCAGACTTTTTGATGCCATCAACGACCCACTTATAGGATCACTTCCAGATAGGTTTTCTATCGGTAAGAGTGGAGATAAATTTAAGCCATTTATAAAAATTGCCATGTGGCCACTAGCTATATCCATTCTTTTAGGATTTTTTGATGTTACAAAATTAGGATTTTCAACAACAGCCACCCACATCTGGGTAGCCTTTACCTATATCCTTTATGGAATGAGCTACACAGGTACATCCATGCCATTTGGAGCTATGGCTACAGTAGTTACCTTAGACCCAACAGAAAGGTCAAAGCTATCCGCAGCTAGAGCCATCGGTGGTACAGCAATCGGTTATGGATTCTTATCTATAATTCCAATGTTTATTTGGGATGCTAACAAGAACCCAAATCCAAGCGGTTACACAATTGTATCGATAATAGCAGCCCTAGGCTGTATAATCTGCTACTACATCCTTTGTGGTCTAACTCAAGAAAGATATGCCCACCTAGCCCACAAGGCAAATGATGGCAAGAGTGGTTATTCATTTAAAGAAGTAATAGGACAAGCATTTAAAAACAGAGCAATGCTCGGCATCATGTTTGCATCAATAGGATCATTAATCTATATAACAGGAAACTCTCAATTTGGTGGTTTTATCTTTAAGGAATTCTACCAAGCACCAAAGATGCAATCAGTAGCTATGTATGTCCAATTGCCAGTAACAATTGCTATGTTCTTTATAGTGCCAAAGATGCAGGCGAAATTTGGAAAGAGAAATCTCCTCCTAGCCATGCTCACATGGAACTTTGCCCTATCTTTATTTATATTCCTAAAACCACTTGAAAATGTAACAGCCTACATTATCCTAAACGCCCTAGCCAATCTCGGTCAGGTGACCTTCATAATGGTAGTTTGGGCCTTTGTAGCAGATGCAATCGACTATCACGAATATAAATTTAATTCAAGAAATGACGGAACCCTTTATTCTATCTATACCTTTGCTAGAAAAATCGGTTCAACCCTTGCAAGTTTTGGAGCGACAGCTGCTCTAGCTGCCATTGGTTTTGTAGCTACAGCTGAAGTTCAAAGTCCAGAAACTATATCTGCAATTAGATATCTAGGTACATCTATACCGCTAATTGCAAGCATTATAGAGATAATCGGAATTAAATTCATTTGGAATTTAACCAAAGAAGACTCTGAAAATATTACAAAAGCTTTGAGAGATTCAGAATGAAAAAAATAGATATTCATATCCACACTTCTAAGGATAGTGGTCATAAGATAAATGGCCAAGAGCTGATAAACAAGGACCAAATGATAAAATCAATGGCAAAAAGAGGGGTAGATAAGTCTGTCCTCATGTCTTCATCAGCCAAAGAATCAGATTTGTTGTCAAACGATGAACTTAGACAGATTTGTCAAGATTCTGATAGGTTTTACTATATGTCTATGGTTGATTTTGAAAAAGATATTTATGAACAGTTAAAAAGAGAAAAGGACCTAGGCTCAATTGGGGTCGGAGAACTTGTTTATAATAAGCCTTTCAACAGCCCTGAAATTTTTGAGCTCTTAGAAGCAGCTGAAAGCCTAGAGATGCCAGTTTTATTCCATATGAGTCCACAAATTGGAAAGTATTACGGAGTCTATGACCTAAAGGGACTTCCTTATCTAGAAGAAGCTCTAAATAGATTTAAAAACCTAATATTCATAGGTCATTCTCAGGCCTTTTGGTGTGAGATTTCTAAATATGATGACAACGACCCATCTTACAGAGATTCTTATCCAGAAGGGCCAGTTGTTGAAGGTAGGATAGGTGAATTGATGAGAAAATATCCAAATCTCTATGCAGACCTATCAGCTAATAGTGGAGCCAATGCTATCATGAGGGATAAAGACTACGGAATTTCCTTCATCAAAGAATTTTCAGATAGGTTATTTTTTGGAACTGATACCTATAATAAAGATCAAGAATTCCCACTTGATGCTTATTTAGAAAAGCTAGGTCAAGAAGGACTAATAGAAAAAGAAGAATTGGAAAAAATTTATTACAAGAATTTTGAAAGAGTTTTTAAGATTAAAGAAAAACAAGGCTGCTAGCAATAAGCTAGCAGCTTTTTTGGAGTAAGTTTTATGATATAATAAAAGAAAAGGAGAAGATATGCAAGATATAAAAATAATTTTTTTCGATATAGATGGCACCCTGATAAGCCTAGATAAGGACGATATTTCAGCAAAAACTAGAAAAGCCCTAAGTGCTCTTAAGGAAAAGGGGATAATTCTTGTAATAGCTTCAGGCAGGTCGCCAATCCAGATTCCTCACTTTGACGGTATAGATTTTGATTGTCACTTAACCTTCAATGGTTCCTTGTGTTTTAATGACAAAGACCAAATTTTTTCAAACCCACTTGATAGGGCTGATGTTTTAAAATTGATAGAAAATGCCAAGGCTATGGATAAGCCTTTGGGTCTTGCAAGCAGGGATAGATATGTAGCAAATTATTTAAATGATGATCTAGGAAAATATTTTTCTTTCGGCTCTACTATGCCAGACATAGTAGATGATATAGGGAAATTTGTAAGAGATAATGATGTTTATCAAATGGTCATGCCTATAAAAAAAGAAGAATACGAAAAAGCCTTAGCTGGCACAGATAAGCTTAAAATCACAGCTTGGTGGGATAGGGCAGTTGACATAATCCCTCATGATGGGGGCAAGGGCAGGTCTGTAGAAAAAATCCTAGAATATTATGGTTTTGACAAAAACGAGGCCCTAGCTTTTGGTGATGGGGATAATGACATAGAAATGTTTGAGCAGGTAAGGGGTATAGCTATGGAAAATGCTTCAGAAAACCTAAAAAATATTTCCTTTGATACCTGTAAGAGCGTAGATTCAGATGGAGTCTATTATTATTTGAAGGATAAGGGCATAATATAAAGCTTACCTTCTCAATGAAAAAATCCCACCAAGCGGTGGGACTTTTAGATTATTTTACATCCTTAGCAGGTTCGTGGATTTTTACAAATTTAAGTTTGTTATTATCATCTACATCGTATTCAAGGATGGCACAATTTCCTAAGTGGCCTGGCTTATCCTTTTCTGGATTATCCAAGGTTGAAAGGACGTGGGTCCACATGGCGCCAGCGTGGCTGACCATGAGGATGGTATTTGCAGTTGACTTTTCAAGGATTTCTTTGATTGTCCTGCTCATTCTAGATGCAACTTCCTTATCGCTTTCGCCACCCCAAGGTACGAAAAAATCTTCGTGGGTCATTTGGTCAGGGCGTCTTGGTACTTTTTGGAGGATTTCAGCTTCACCTTCCATCATGCCAAAATTCCACTCTTTAAGGCCCTTGACTCTTTTGTAAGGGATGTCTGTTATAAGCTCAAGTGTATCGCAAGCTCGCTCCTGGGTAGATGAGTATGCCTCATCAAATTTTATGTTATTTTCTTTAAAATATTCCCCAACCTTCTGGGCCTGGCGGATGCCAAGGTCTGTGAGTGGAGAATCGCACCAGCCTTGGGTCATACCCTTGAGGTTAAAAAGCGTTTGTCCGTGTCTAACTATATATAATTTTCTCATAATTCCTCCTATAAATTTTTCAAAAATAAAATCATCTGGCCAATTGCTATAATAGACTCTGGCCATTTTGGATAGCAAACGGGAAAGACGTGGCCGAGAGCTTGGTCTATTCCTTTTCCAAAGTCAGCAAATTCATAAAATCCGCTTCGTTCGTCAAGATAGTCCCTAAGGTCATAAGAGTGGTCTCTGATAAAATCTTCCTTGCTAGTTTGTATAAAAATCGGGCAAGGATTTACCTTATCAAAAATATTAATCATGTTTTTAGCATAAGTTTTTAGATCATTATGCTCTAAGCCGCCTATAACAAATTCATTAATACTTGAAAATGATCCATCATCTGCAAGCCTAGTCATAGGGGAGATAAAGACCATGCCATCAATTTCAATCGTTTGGGAGAAAATCCCAAATAAATCTTGAAGTTCGCCACTATTTATGATTGCAAAGGCAGCCATGGCCAAATAGGCCCCTGCTGAATCAGCACTTATAAAAAGTTTATTCATATTTAGGTCAAATTTCTCATGATTATTATAAATAAAAGAAATGCCACTTATAATATCAGAGATTTGCTCTTTAAGACTTACTTGAGGAAGTAACCTATAATTAAGGCCTGCTACATTAAAACCAGCCCTAGCAAAATCTATATTCATATTTTTATCAAGCTCTTTTCTCCCATAAACAAGGCCACCGCCGTGGATATTTATTATGGTAGGCAGGATTTTCCCCATATTTTCTTCGTTATAGTAAATATCAAAGAGATGAAAATCATCACCATCATCAATATATGCAAGGTCAGCTTCAACAATCACCCCATCTGTGGGATAATCTTGCTTAGCAAGTCGCTTTCTGTCATTTGTATCCATGTCATTTATGATTTCTTCTAAGGAGTGGTTTGGATAGAGGTCTTTAGTCATGTAAAAATATTCCTTCCTTTAATCTTACTATTATTTTACATTTTTAAAGAATGATTAAAACCTCCACCGGTAATCAGTGGAGGTATTTGCTTAATCTAAATCTTCGTTTATTAAGAATTGTTTTTTAATTATATTTTTTTATTTCGATATCCTTAAAAAATCCTTCTGTACCGGTATCTACAAATAAACCTAAGCTTCCTACGGATTTGCTACCGTGAATTAAATCATTTATTTCTAAAATGGGATTTGAAAAATCATTTACATAAAATGAAGCTCTCTCACCATCTATAACTGCTTTTAAATCTATCCATTCATTGAGCCCTATATTAACTTCGGCCTCTGTATTTGGAATATTAAACTCTCTAAAATATTCAAATGTGTAACCAGGGTATGAAAAATATTGACAACCATGCGATCTTCTAACCTTATCAGGATGTCTTCCGTTAGTAGGTCTTAGATAAAATGATTCAAATTTTGAGTTTTGTTCATTCACTCTAAAAGCTATTCCTATAAAACCTCTTGCGAAATCAGGTGCATCTTCTAGTAGTCTTGACATCATCTTAAGCCTAATCTCACCATTTTCCATTTCTATATTTGTAATTTTAGCTATTGTATTTTCATCGAATTTATTTATTTTTTTATTTTTAACTACTCTAATAACCTCTTCATTATCAATTTTTACTATTGATACATCTGTATTAACCGCCTTAATATCAAAATTATTAAAGTCTAAAGATTCCATTATTTACTCCCATTTAATTTAATCTAAATCTTCTCCATTAGAAGCGATTACTTTTTTGTACCAATCAAATGATTTTTTCTTAGATCTTTTTAGGCTACCATTGCCATAATCATCGCGGTCTACGTAGATAAAACCGTATCTTTTGCTCATTTCACCAGTACCAGCTGAAACTAAATCGATTGGGCCCCAGGTTGTGTAACCTATTAGGTCTACACCATCTAGAGTAACTGCATCTCTCATTTCTTTTATATGACTTCTTAGATAGTCTATTCTATAATCATCTTCTACATAGCCGTCTTCATCTGGTTTATCAATTGCTCCATAACCATTTTCTACTATAAACATTGGTTTCTGATACCTGTCATAGATTTGGTTTAAGGTATACCTTAGACCTAATGGGTCTACTTGCCAGCCCCATTCACTTGATTTTAGATAAGGATTTTTAATTGAGAAAATTGCATTATCGCTCGTTTTATTCTTTAAAACTTCAGGATCTGTTGATGTGACTCTTGTTGAGTAGTAAGAAAATGAAACGAAATCTATGGTGTGATCTTTTAGTAATTTCATTTCCTCATCTGTTTTTTCTATTTCTATTCCAAGTCTTTCTATTTCTTTTAGAGCGTAAGCAGGATATTCACCTCTTACATGGATATCTGTAAAGAAATAATTCTTTCTATCATCTAAATATGCTTCAAATACATCCTCCGGATTGCAAGTGTAAGGATAAGTTGAGCCACCTAGGAGCATGCAGCCAATTTTATTTGCTGGATCTACCTCGTGAGCAATTTTAGTAACTAGCGCACTTGCTACTAACTCATTATGAGCAGCTTGATATTTTATTTGATCTCTATTATCATTTTCTTCAAAGAATATACCCGCTGCATTAAAAGGTCTATGAAGTATCATGTTGATTTCATTAAAAGTTAGCCAATATTTAACTTTTCCTTTATATCTTTCAAATAAAACTCTTGCAAGTTTAGAGAAAAAATCAATCATTTTTTTGTTTTTCCACGAACCATATTTTTTGCTTAAATGTATAGGGCAGTCAAAGTGAGATATAGTGACAAGAGGTTGAATATCATACTTAAGAAGTTCGTCAATAAGATTATCATAGAATTTTAGACCTTCTTCATTTGGAGCGTCTTCGTCTCCGTTTGGGAAAATCCTGGTCCATGATATAGAAAATCTATAAACTTTAAAACCCATCTCTGCAAATAGAGCTATATCTTCTTTATATCTGTGATACATATCAATACCGTAAAGAGAAGGATAATACAAATCTTTTTCAAAATCTAAAGATTTTTTCTCTCCTGTAGCTATTGGATTTCTATCTGGTCCAATAGGCATAAGATCCTTATTGGATATACCTCTTCCACCTTCATTGTAGCCTCCTTCACATTGGTTGGCGGCTGTTGCGCCGCCCCAAAGAAAATCTTTTCTAAAACTCATTTATATGCTCCCCCTAAAACAATGCTGTTAGCAAATCTTCTTTTGCTTTTATTTCTTTTTGATCTGTCCCTACTAAATCTAATAAATCATCGTAGTTTGTTACTAAAATAGGAGTTATTGTTTCATAACCAGATTTCTTTACCTTTTCTAGGTCTACTTCTATAAGAAGATCTCCTGCCTTAATCTTATCTCCTTGTTTTACATGGGATAAAAAGCCGTTTCCATCCATTTCTACAGTATCCATTCCTATATGAATTAGGATTTCTACCCCCTTGTTAGATGTAATACCTACTGCATGGTTAGTTCTAAATAACATGGTTATTGTACCATCAACTGGTGAGTAGACTTTTCCATCTGTCGGATTGATTGCTAGTCCTTTACCAAGTGCTTCTGATGAAAAAGCTTGATCATTTATCTCTGATAATTTAAGGACCTCGCCAGTCATTGGAGCAAAGATTCTTTCGTTTGTGCCAACCAGAGAATTGTTATTTTCTTTATTTACGCTTTCTTCTATTTCTTCCTCAGGTTTCCAAAAAAACATTGTTAAAATAAAACCTATTGCTGCCGCAATAACTATATCTAACAAAACAGGAATGAAAGATCCATTTTCTGGATTAACATAATTCATTATTCCAAATATTCCCAATCCTCCTTGATTGTATCTTGTACCACCCATAAGCATAAAGATAGCTCCTGATATTCCACCACCTATACATGAAAAGATAAATGGCTTTTTTGCAGGTAGAGAGAAACCGTATATAGCTGGTTCTGTAACACCGAATATTCCTGATATAATTGCTGGAAGAGCTAATGATTTTTTCTTCTTATCTTTCATTTTTAAATACATAGCAAATACTACGGCTGTTTGTGCGAAAGAAGCACCAAATTGACCAACCATTATTCTATCCATGCCATTAGCTTGGATTGCAATTATGCCAAGTGGTATTATAGACCAATGTAAACCAAATATTACAAGTATTTGCCATACAAATCCAATTATTAAACCGAATAATACAGGAGATATCCCTATAATTGATTTAAAGAACTCCATTAGTAAATTTGTAAGAGTTGATATAACTGGTCCAATAATTAATAAAGCTATTGGCATAGTGATGATAAGGGTAAAGAAAGGTACAAAAAATCCTTGTAATACATCAGGAACTAAATCTTTGGCCTTTCTTTCTATTACTGATCCAAAAGCGATTATAGTTAAAATTGGAATTACAGAGCCTGCATAGTTATTTGCTACAAAAGGCATTCCTAAAAAATGACTATAGTAATCTCCAACATAAGGTATGCTACCTATAACACCGTTTGCTTCAAGTGCTGATTTTTGGATTGCAGGATATAACAAAATACCAGCCATAGCAAGTCCAGTCACAGGATTTAGTTTGAATTTTCTACTTGCTGAATAAGCAATCATAAAAGGTAGAAAATTAAATAGTCCATCACCTATAGCATTTAGTATTAGATGGTTGCCTGAGCCCTTAAATCCTACTACAATAAATCCTAAAAGAGCCACTAAACCCTTGATAATACCTGATGCAGATAAGGCGCCGAGTATTGGTTGAAATACATCACTCATCAAGGCAATAAATTTATTAAACAGTCCTTGTTTTTCATCTTCTTGGTTAGTATTATCATCACTAAGACCAGCTACTTCAACTACATCTTCATAAACTCTAGGTACATGGTTTCCTATTACAACCTGGTATTGGCCACCGCTTTTCATAAGGGTTACAACACCATCCATATTTTTAATCGCTTCATCATTAGCTTTAGACTCATCTTTAAGTCTAAATCTTAATCTTGTTATACAGTGGGTAAGGCTATTTATATTTTCCTTACCGCCAACATTTTTGACTATTTCAGTCGCTAAATCTTTATATTTACCCATAATTCCTCCTTAAAATTGAGGTTTGGCCAACCTAATGTAACCATCCGTAAATACTAATTTTTATAAATTACTCGCTCGATGTGTATGGTTAGATACATCTTCTCTTCATCTGATAGATAATAATCGTAGGACTTAAGCAAAAAATCCTTAATCTTATTAACACACTTGTAAGAATTCCTGTACTTATTTCTTATAAGGTCAAATAAGTCCTCTTCGATATTATCATCATAGGTCTTCTTTTCTATGACTCTTTTTGCAAAAAATTTCAAATGAGTTAAGAATCTGAAATAATACACGCTATCTTCATCAAATTCCATGTTAAACTCATATTTGACAATATTTTCTATCTCTCGCATAAGGGTAGAAATTTCTATAAGTTCTTGAAAACTACCTCCTTCCTCCTCAGCATTAACTATGTGAAGGGCGATAAAACCTGCCTCATCTTCTGGGAGTTTGGTATTAAACTTGCTATTAATATAGTCAAGCCCATAGATTCCTATCCTAAACTCATCAGGATAAAAGCGTTTTATATCCCATAACAAGGCATTTTTAACAAAAATCCCTTCCTTAGATCTTTGGATAGCAGCATAAATATGGTCTGTAAGGCTTATATATAATAAGTCACTAAGTTTTTTGCCAAGGTTCTCCTTAGCATAAGAAATAATTTTATCGGCAGCAAGCATGTGGTCTAGGGGTATATCTTCGACAAGTTCCATAAATTTATGAGCCATAGAATCATCATGGATTACAAAAACCTTTTCAATTTTGGATCCGTCAATCTGATCGCCAGTCTTCTTTTTAAAGCCTAGCCCCCTTCCCATAACAATTTTTTCAATATTGTTTTCAATAATGCTAACTACATTATTATTTATGACCTTATTAACAAACACTCATCCTCCTTATAACAAAAAACCTGCACGCATACTTATCCCTAAGTACACATACAGGTTTAGCTTCGCATTTGAATTACTATCCTTAGATATGATACATACATTATAGCATAGACTTTTTGTTTTTGCAAATGTTTTCGGGGAATTATGGTTTAAATTTACTGTATTTATATCTTTATATTAAAAAACATTATCTATTAGCAAAAAAATGTTTAAGACTTACTTCAGTCAAATAATTTACTTGTTTTCACAAATTTTTCTGATTTTTTCATCCTTTATTTCTACACCAGAAGCCTCTAGCTTTTCGATAGTTTCCTTGAAGTTTGCTAGGTGTTTTTTGTTAGCCACTAGCATTTCATCAAGCATGGTTTTTGAAGTCTCTCCTGATTTGATGAGTGGATTTATGATAAAGGCTTGTAGAAGTTTTCCATAAGATCCTGTTACTGCTGCCTCTAGTACTGTT
Organism: Anaerococcus sp. NML200537; assembly: GCF_026131715.1. NCBI lineage: Bacteria > Bacillati > Bacillota > Tissierellia > Tissierellales > Peptoniphilaceae > Anaerococcus > Anaerococcus sp. NML200537. The sequence goes on from NZ_JAMXSL010000008.1 coordinate 47,474, forward strand.
AGCTCCATGTTTTTCATCAGCTGCAAGATTCCAATTTCAGCCGGAGAGAAATCCGCAAAAGCAAGAGGGGTCGCTCCTTTAGCTCCTATTAATGAAGTTACTTCTACTACACAATCATCTGGTAGGTACTTGATAGCTCCGTTATTTTTGGTAGATACTACCATTTGGGTGTTTTTGTTGTTGTAAATTGAATTTATGATTTCACAAGCCGCATCAGAATAATATGCTCCGCCTCGTTCGCTTAGAAGTTCAGGCTTCTTATCTAGGTCTGGGTTTTTGTAAAGTTCGAAAAGCTGATCTTCAATTTCTTTTACTTGCTCAGCTCTTGTTCCTATGGTTTTATATTCTTCAAGGGCGTGGTTGAGCATTTCTTCTTCCCTATAGTAGTATCTGTGATAGCCACAAGGAATCATATCCATATCCTCTAATTGTTCCATGAAAAAAGGTATATCAAAAATATTTTTTGGTAGGCCTTTTTTGCTATCCATAAGCTTCCTAGCAATCTCTAGGGTCCTATCCTTGCCTTCTAGGTCATAGACCTTGTGCCAGTGGAAGTGATTAAGACCTGCAAATCTATAGATGAGCTCGTCTTCTTTTTTTCCAATTAGGGCAGGCTCTTCCTTAATGGCTACGATTGGAACATTACACAAACCGATTGTTTTATCCCATTTTCCATACCTAATAATGGCTTCTGTAATCATGCCAGAAGGATTTGTGAAGTTTATTAGATAGGCGTCTGGGCAATATTTTTTCATATCTTCTACTATATCTAGTATAACTGGAACTGTTCTTAAAGCTTTAAATATTCCTCCAGCTCCGTTTGTTTCTTGACCTAAGAATCCGTAATATGCAGGTATTCTTTCATCTTTCATCCTTGCTTCTAGCTGACCAACCCTAAATTGGGTTGTAACAAAATCAGCGCCTTTTAAAGCTTCTTTCCTATCAAGGGTCGCATGGACTTTAACCTTATGGCCTGATGCATCCCACATTCTTTGGGCAAGAGATGCTACGATTTCAAGCTTTTCCCTTCCTTCTTCAACATCAACTAGCCACATTTCATTAATTGGTAGGCTGTCATATCTTTTTATAAAACCTTCGATTAATTCTGGGGTATAAGAACTACCTCCACCTATGGTTGTGATTTTCAACTTTCTTTGCATGTAATTCTCCTTTTTAAATCACTTTTTAAAAATGCTGTTGCAGTATATGAATAGTAATCCTTATATAATAGGAATGTTTATCCATTTGCAACAGCTATTTTTAATTATTAATTTATGAACTTAACTAATACTCCGACATCGATTAAGTCAATAAGCATCAACTCATCTTCTTTTAAATGTCCAATTAGGTTTCTTTGTCCATCATTTTCCACTTTTCCAAGTGCTATCTCAACTTCTCCTGAGTAGTGTCTGTAATTATCATTAACTATTAAAACATCCCCTCTATCAAAGTATTCTTTATCGCAAGTCCTTGGATTGATAACAGCCTTTCCATTTAATCTAGACATTCTAGATCTCCAGATGAACTCGTTATTTCTTTCAAATGAAATATGAGGCTCAAAATTATAAATGATTTTCTTTTCTTCTTCTGTTATATTATCATCTAGATTTAGCTTCATCTGAACAACTTCAGATTCATTTACCTTAAATGCTCCACTTTCGATTGCTCTTACTAAATCCTTATTATTAGTATCAAATGAATGATTTTTGTAAACTTCGGCTAAACTTTTTAGCTCTTCTTCGCTAGCATAGGCATTTCCAATTATTATGTCATTTATTAGACCTGTTCCAAGAAGTATTCTTGCCTGTAGGTCAATTGGTAAATATCTTAGCCTCTCTACAGTTGGGAGTCCGTCTTTAGAGTCCCAAACTCCATGAGTAGGATTATTATTTGAACTTACAAAAGCTCCTATATTTATATCGCCATAACTACGCATTTTTTGGCTCATTTCTCTGAAAATATCCCAAGAAAATGCGGTGTATCTCTGAGGATAAAAATTGTAGCAAACTAATATTTTTTCAGGATCTGCACCAGCTTTAGATAAACCTTCTACAACACTTATATTGGAGTTAAATTCTATATCGATACCATATTTGTTATTTACTAACTTGTAATCTTTTTCGCCCCCAAAGTTTGCGTCCATCCTGAGTATATCAATATCGATACTAGAAAAAACAGATAAATCTTCTATACTAGCATCAAGTCTTTCAAATAAATCAGGATTAACATCAAGGTCAACTATCATATCATGCTGATGTGCAAATTCAATTAGGTCTTTAAAGTAGTTTAAAACTTCCTCTTTGCTCCCTTTAACAGAAAACATTGAAGAGAAGATTTTTTTAAAACCATACTTAGATGCTAATTCAATATATTTTTTAATATCTTCTATAGGGCTGATATCAGGATAAACAGATATTCCTAAACTATGTTTCATCAAAACTCCTTAAAATCGAATCAGTCTAAGTCCTCGCCATTAGAAGCGATTACTTTTTTGTACCAGTCAAATGATTTTTTCTTGCTTCTCTTAAGTGTTCCATTTCCATAATCATCACGGTCTACATAGATAAAGCCGTATCTTTTGGTCATTTCACCAGTACCTGCTGAAACTAAATCAATTGGTCCCCAGGTTGTATAACCTAGGATATCAGCACCATCAAGCTCTACTGCATCTCTCATTGCCTTGATGTGATCTCTTAGATAATTTATTCTATAATCATCTTCTACATAGCCATTTTCATCAGGCTTATCATAGGCGCCTAGACCATTTTCCACTACGAAAAGTGGTTTTTGGTATCTATCATAGATGTCATTAATTGTAGTTCTAAAGCCTAGTGGATCTATTTGCCAGCCCCAGTCGGTTTTGCCTAGGTAAGGATTATCTACTGTTGCTATTAGATTTGCTTCTTCAAGTTCTGTATTTTTATCTGCACTAATTGTTCTTGTTGTATAGTATGAAAAAGAAATGAAGTCAATAGTGTTTTCACGAAGGAGTTTTTTGTCTTCTTCAGTTACTTCTGGCATTATGCCTTCTCTTTCAAGTTTTTTGACCATGTATGATGGATAGTAACCTCTTGATTGAACGTCTACAAAGAAGTAGTTGTTTCTATCTTCTTCCTGGGCAGCTAGAATATCTTCTGGTTTACAAGTTGCTGGATAATATTTACCTGCAGCAAGCATGCAGCCTATCATGATGTTTGGATCAACTTCTTTAGCGATTTGCTTAGCTCTTGCTGATGCGACTAATTCATGGTGAGCTGCTAGATATTGAGCTTCTCTTGGATTTTCACCTTCTTCAAAGTAGAGTCCTGCGCCCATAAATGGTGCTGCCATTAGTACGTTCATTTCGTTGAAGTTTAGGTAGTATCTAACCTTACCTTTGAATCTTTCCATGATTGTTCTTACAAACTTAGCGTAGAATTCTATAGTTTTTCTATTTCTCCATCCGCCATATTCATTTGCAAGATGCATAGGGAAGTCAAAATGAACTAGGGTTATTAATGGTTCGATACCATATTTTAGACATTCATCTATAAGGTTTTCGTAGAATTTTAAGCCTTCTTCATTTGGTGTTTCCTCATCACCTAGAGGGAAAATCCTAGTCCAAGCTATAGAAAATCTATAAACCTTAAAGCCCATTTCTGCAAATAGAGCTATATCTTCTTTGTATCTATGATACATATCAATTGAGTTCTTGGCAGGGTAGAAGTGGTCATCATCGAAGTCTAGCATTTTCATTTTGCCTGTGATAACAGCCTCTCTATCTTTACCGACAGGGCAGAGATCTACGTTTGCAAGTCCTCTTCCATCAAGATTATAAGCGCCTTCGCACTGGTTGGCGGCTGTAGCGCCGCCCCAGAGGAAGTCTTTTCTAAAAGTCATTATTTCTCCTTTTGCTTTATTTATTGTTCTGATTCTGCTTCTTCTCTATAAAGTTCGTTATCACGTTTTTTAAAGAATGGATAATAGATTAATGCGTTTACTATAGCACAAACTACTGAAAGAATAATTGCTTTCCAGTCACCACCTGTAGCTATGAAACCATTGATTCCTATAGGTGTTGGCCAAGGTTGTTGTGCAATTACTGGCATTACTAAGCCTGTTTTTATAGCGAAATATGCTATTGTACCAGAAACCATTGGTGATAGGATGAAAGGAACAGCAAAGTTAGGGTTATAAACCATTGGTAGACCAAATATAATTGGTTCGTTAATTTGGAATATACCAGGAACTAAGGCTGCTTTACCAAGCATTTTTAGTTGTTGAGATTTTGCTGTAAATGCCATTAATATTACTAGACCAAGTGTAGCACCTGAACCACCGTTGTATACAAAGGCGTTCATAAATTCTCCTGCTAGAGGAATGTGTGAACCTGATCCGTTAAGTTGCATGTTGTAAAGATAAATTGGTGTTAATATTGAACCGATAATTGTTGCGCCGTGAATACCTACTAGCCATAGAGCTTGGATGAAGAATAAGATTATGATCATACCTATCCAAGAGCCTGTCATGTTAGCAACAAATCCAAATGGTATTGCTACTAGACTGAAAACGTCTGTGTTAAATGCTAATAAAATGCCGTTGATAGCAATGAATAATACTGATATTACTACAACTGGAATCAAAGCAGAAAATGAGTTAGCTACACCTTCTGGAACTGAGTCTGGCATTCTAATTCTTATGTCTCTCTTGATAAAGAATTTGTAGATATTTATAGTTACAAAACAAACTAAGATAGCTGTAAATATACCTGTAGCTCCGAATCTTGCTGGAGCATCTCCTATAGCCCAACCATTGATAATTCCTGCTTCTGCATCAGTAACTTTTGTGATTCCTTCAGGACCTTTTACTAATTGAGGTACTAACATAAAGAAACCAAATACTGATAGGAGCATTCCTGTAACTGGACTTAAATCTATGTTTTCGTCTTCAGCTATAAATCTTGTATACTCAAAACCAATTACTACTAGGAAGTATAGAGCTATAATTCCCATAGTTGCAACGTTAGCTAACATGTATAGAGGTGTTATTTTATCAAATGTATTTGCGTAAAATCCAGCTAGTCCTGGCATTACTAATGGAAGTACATTTAATACTAAAAACAATGAACCAATTGTAATGAATGATATGGAGGCCATACCTGCAGATTGGATTGCCCTAACAAGCTTATACTGTGAAAGCTTGGTTAAAGGACCCATTAAATATTTTTCTAAAAAATTAAACATAAATTCCTTTACTTTCTAATTTTACTTATTTGCTTTACTTTTGAATCATCTGAATTTAAAATTTTTATATATTTTTCATAAACCTTGTCTTCATTTTTGTAAATTTTATTAGATCTAATATACAATATGATTGAAACTATAATTATTATCGCAAGTATTATATAAACATATAGCTTCCCTCCTAAATAGGGGAAGAATATTTTATAATTATAAATACTTACGAAGGAAACTATTATTAGCCCTACAAGATTAATAATATATATATCCTTTGATATCTTTATGTTTACTTCCTTATCAGTAAAAGATGCGAATTGATTTTTTACTGTTACAAGGATCAGTATTATTAAGATAAAAGGAATAATGGCACCAATAAATTTACTAGATACTACCAAGCCAATTAGCCAATGCAAATATATAAAAAATAATATAGCATTAAGATATCTAAGAAGTGTATATCTCTGTATCTTAAGACTTTTCTCGACATCCTTACTAATTTTTGCCATTAGATGTTTTCTAAGACAATATTTGCCATAGCTTCAATACCAGAAGGGATTGGCGCATAGGCGTTAAATGTTACTTGAGCTATTTTTTTATTGTTTTTTTCTGCTTTTTTACTGAATTCGTCAAATTTCATTCTTACTTGTGGGCTTACTAAAACTAAGTCGTATTCATCAGATGCGAAAACCTTATCAGCAGAAGCAATGGTGGTAGCGTCCATTTGAATATCTTCGCCTTTTTCTTGTAAATATTTTGTGGTTTTCTTTGCCATTACTGATGAACTCATTCCTGCGTTACAAATCAACATTACTTTTTTCATTTCTTTTCCTCCGATTTTTGTAATTTTTTGTTTATTTTGATCCATCTTCTAGCATTGTCCATGGCCATTGTTGCCATGGTTAAATGGTCTTGGGAGTGGATTAAAATTACGTTTATCTCATTTTCCTCGCCGTTTGCTTCTCTTGTTAGCATGTCTGTTTGAACTTCGTGGCATTTTAGAAATTCTTCGTTTGCCTTTTGTAGAAGCTCTTCTGCCTTTTGAAAATCATAGTTTTCAGCTGCATCCATGGCTTCTGATGATAAGCTTCTGCTTTCTCCTGCATGAACTATGATGTTGAATGCTAGTTCGTAAACTTTTTCGCTAGTTTCCATCATTACCTCCTTTGATGAATATATTCATAAATTCCATTTGATTTTTAGAATTCATTGCCATTTTTATTAGTTTTTGATTTGATAAGAAATCCCCTAGTTTTTCGTAATATAGGCCCATATCTCCTAGGTTTTCACCTATTACTAGAGAGTATACCAAGTCGACTTCTTCTTTATTCCATTTTATCGGCTTATCTAAGATTATTATTATGGAGTAGGAATCACCCTCTACCTGATCTAGGATGTGGGGGATTGCTATATTATCAAAGCTTGTTTGACCTAGTCCTTCTCTTTCTTTTAGCTGGCTTAGAGCTATTTCTTTGTCTACTCCTGATTTTTCTTCGATTGTTTCTGCGATAAAGCTTAGGACTTCAAGTTTATTTTTGAATTTATTAGCTTTTACAAATACTGAATTTGCGAAGATGTCGTATATTTTTGCAAGCCTTGTATCATCGAAGGCTATTTTAATATTTTCTAGGTCTATTTTAGAAAATATTATATCTACATATACTACGGGTATATCGCAGCATTGGTCTAATTCGACTGAAGAAATCACTAAATCATAATTGCTTGGATCTATATTTTTTAGATTTCTAAGGTCTGTTATTACAATTTCTTCTATATTGTTTTTAAATTGTCTATTTAGCTGGGCCTTCATTATTTGGGCTGATGAATTGCCTGAGCCACATACTATTAATATTTTTTTCTTATTTAAGTTATTGTTGTTTATGGCTGCCATTATATGAAGGGCTAGATAGCCAATTTCATCTTCTGATAGTTTAGTTTTATATTTTTCGTTGATGGTATTTGCTGCTATTGTTGCCATCAAATATGGGACTTTGTTATCTTTGATATCTTCTAGGATTGGATTTTTCATATCAAAACCATATTTTATCCTATTTATCAAAGGTCCTAAGTGGATGGCTAGGGAGAAATAGAAGTCTATATTTGCTCTAAAGTCATACCTTGATACCCTGTAGATTTCATCGATTATTTGTTGAGATAATTCTAGGATTTCTGTAGATATTTTCTCTTGGTCTCTGATTGTGTTTTTTGCTATTAGATGCATGGTGATATAGACTAGTTCTTGCTTAGGTATGTCTATATTTAGCTCATCTTTTAGCTTATTGACAATCTTGTTTGCTAAATTAAATTCTTCATAGGATGTGACTTTGCTTTCTATATCTTTTGGTAGGGATATGAATTTTTTTTGTCTTATCCTTAGGATTGATATATAGATGTGGATTACTAGGTTTTTGAAGTTTACATAAGGCATATAGTAGTCTTCGCCAAAATCTATATTATCTATTATTGCCTGGATTTTGTTGAAGAGTTCCTTATTTTCATCATCATCAAATAAACTTGGATCTTCTCCTATTTCGTTTTTTATTGCTAGTCTAATGTTTTTTTCGCTTCCCTCTATTTTCATGCCATAGTAAGGTTTTGAAATTAAGTTTAAGTCGTAAGTTGCTAGTATTTCTTTGACATAGGGGAGGTCTTTGTTTATTTGTGATTCGCTTATGTGAAAAATTTCTGCTAGTTCAAATTGCTTGATATAAGAGTTGGAGAATAGGAGCATTTTTAGGATGTTCTCATACCTGATGTCTTTTTCTCCGCTTTCTTGTTGGTAATATGCGTATTTATACCAATCACTTTTTAAAAAATTCTTAAATTTATCCTTATCTACTATCTTGAATATATAACCTTTTCCTGGTTTAGATTCTATTATCGCCCCCTTGTCTTTAATTGCAGAGTTAAGCTGGTTTATCTCCTTTCTTATTGTCTTAGAAGATAATTCCATTACTTCTCCTATCTCTTTAGACGTGTGAAAATCATAGTCTAGAGTTAGGTAGTCAAATATTTGTTTTAATCTTGTCTCAATCATATAACCACCTTGTACTTATATTATATGGAAAGGCTTTACAAACCTCCACTCAAACATTTTCCCCATAGATGTGGAAATTTCTTGTTTCGAATTTATCTTATATTATACTATAATATATTTAGGAGGACTTATGAGAAAATTAATTGCACTTGATGTTGATGGGACATTACTAAATTCGGATAATAAGATTACAGACAGGACTAGAGAGGTTTTGGAGAAGGCACAGGATGCTGGCCATACTCTTGTTATAGCCTCTGGTAGAGACCCTATTGGAGTAGCTATGTATGCAGATATGCTTAATTTTGATAAGCACAATGGTTTAATTTGTACCTTTAATGGGGCTAAGGTTATAGACTATGAGACTAAGGAAGTATTGATTGACCATTCAATAGACTTAGATACTGCTAAGGAGATTTTAGCTTTTGCTGAAGAAAATTCTATGACTTATCTTCTTTATACTGATACTTGTATTGTGACAAATTCAGAAGATACTTATGCTATAGCAGATATAGCCCATGCTGATCACAATACTTATAAGGTGGTGGAGGACTTATCTTATAATATTGATTTTAGTCCAAACAAGATTTTATTTTCAATTGATCCTAGCCTTATCGATGATAAGATTAAGCTTTTTGATGAGAGATTTGAAGGAAAGTTTTCAACTTCTAAGTCTACAACATTTTTCTATGAGGTTATGCCAAAGGGGATTGATAAGGGTAAATCTTTGATAGAGATGGCTAAGTATCTAGGAATAGATATTAAGGATACTATTGCTATTGGAGATGAGAGAAATGACCTTGCCATGCTTAAGGCAGCTGGTGTGGGTGTTGTGATGGGAAATGCTCCTGATGTTGTTAAAGAGATTGCTGATTATATTACCAAATCTAATGACGAAGATGGTATTGCTTATTATATTGAAAATGAACTTTTGAATAAATAGATACTGAAAAAGGAAAGCCACATGACTTTCCTTTTAAAATGCTTATTTTATTAAATCGTCTTCTTTGAATTCGGTTTTTACTCCGCCTTCTTCTACTTCGATTTTTATTTGGTTACGTTCTTGTTCTGTTAGGCCTTCTTTTTTGACTTCTTTTCTTACGGCTATATCTTCAGCGATAAGTTCCATTTCTTTTCTATCTAGTGGATAGAATTTGATTGCAACCATGGTTAGGATAAGTGTTGCAAGTATTATGCCCATGATTATTAGGCCGCCCTTGTAGATTGCTGGTGTTAGGGCATCTCCTGGTTGTGGATAGCCGTCTGTGTAGCCTATGCCTGCTACTACCCAGCCTATTACTACTGGAGCTAGGGATGAGGCTATTGAGTCTGTTAGGGAGAAGATTGTTCCTATTAGACCTGGGGCAAATTTACCTGTCTTAGCTGTTACATAGTCTGTGATGTCTGCTGACATGGTTAGAACTATTGATGTTGGATATTTTAGGGCTATTGTTGCTATCATCCAAAGGCCGATGAAGATTAGAGACATGCCTTTTAGGCTTGATAGGACTGTTGTATCTGGTGTTATGAATAGTAAAACAAGTACTGCTGCAAGACCGATTGTTGCGATTGATACTGCTGCTCTGTATGAAGTTTTGAGATCCTTCTTTTGAGCTAGTCTTGTTAGGGCAAATACGAAAAGTAGTTGTGGCACTACTATCCAAGCTGATACATCACCTGCTAGCATGTAGTTGCCTAGTAGGATACCGAAGAATATTGCTAGGAAGTTTTGATCTCCTACCATTGTTGCTGCAAATTTGATCATGGCCCCACAGAAGGCAAGGACTGCTAGTGGTTTGTTGCCTTTAAGTACTGAGAAGTATTCCTTAAATGATTGTTTTTCTACAGATTCTTCACCAAGACCGAAGTATTTAACATTATCTTTTCTTCTGATACCAAACATAGCAAGTACTGTAAAACCAAAGGATACAGCACATAGTAGTGGTAGGAATCTACCGTAGAATTCCATGTTATATTCACCAATTTGAGCAAATAGGTATCTAGTTACAAATAATTGTCCACCTGTAAATACTACTAGGTTGAAGATTGAGTCAAAGACTGAAAATAGTGGTCTTTGGGCTGGATCGTTTGTAAGGGATGCTTGAGCAGCCTTTGTTACTGTTTGCTGGAAAGAGTAGACAATCTTGTGGAAGATTAGGCCTATAAATAGGGCTACTACTGTTGGGATTGGCATCCTGTGTATGTTAAACAGAAATACAAATGATAGGATAAGTCCTATATTTGATAATAACATGATAGGTCTGTAACGTCCCCATCTTGTGTTGATATTATCGATAGCTGTACCGATAGCTGGGTCAATAAGTCCGTCAAATAATCTAGCAAGACCAAGTACGCTTGCTATAAGCACTGTTGTCATTCCTGCAACGCCTGTTGCGTAAAAACCTAAGAAACCAAAGGCAAAGAGGTAGAAGTTTGATGCACTGTTATTTAGTGAAAATAGTGCGATTTCCCACATCTTGGCTGTGTGGTAGGTCTCGGTTTCATGACCGTCGACGTATAGTTTTTTCTCGTCCATTTTTTCTCCTTAATATATATATATTTGCGGTTTCTAATATGTATAATAGGTTTATATTATAATTCCAATAATGTAACCGCTTACTACAGTTATAGTATATAATCTTTTGAAATCCTTGTCAAGCCTTTTCCTAAATATTTTAAGAGGATAAAATAATAATTTAGAATTTTTTAAGAGTTTGAAAATTTAAAGCCACAAAAAAGAGGAGCTTAAAGCTCCCCATAAAAATTATAGATTTAAATCATCTTCATTAAATTCTCTTTTTTCGCCATCTTCTACTACTTCTACCTTAATGTCGTTACGTTCTTGTTCTGTAAGACCTTCTTTTTTGATTTCTTTTCTTACAGCTATATCTTCTGCAATTAGTTCCATTTCTTTCCTATCTAATGGATAGAATCTGATTAAGATCATTGTCACTAGTAGGGTAGCAAAGGATATTCCTATAAGTATTAGTCCACCATTATAGATTGCTGGTGTTAAGGCATCTCCTGGTTGTGGATAGGCATCTTTGAAGCCCATTAAAGCTACAACCCATCCTATAACTACTGGTGCTAAGGATGATGAAATTGAGTCTGTTAGGGAGAAGATTGTTCCTATTAGACCTGGAGCGAACTTACCTGTTTTAGCTGTTACATAGTCTGTTATATCAGCACTCATTGTTAAAACTATAGATGATGGATATCCACCAGCTATTCTAGCTAGAATCCAAAGTGCTATGAATACTATTGATACAAAAGACATATTTGAAAGTGTTGTTGTATCAGGTGTTATAAATAAGAGTCCAAGGACAATAGCTATAGCAACAGTAGCTATGGTTACTGATACCTTATATGATGTTTTTAAGTCTTTCTTTTGTGCCAATCTTGTAAATAGGAATACGAATAATAGCTGTGGAGCTATTGACCAAACTGATACATCACCTGCTAGCATGTAGTTACCAAGTAGGATACCAAAGAATATGGCTAGGAAGTTTTGGTCAGATATTAAACTTAGAGAGAACTTAATTAAGGCTCCGCATAGGGCAAGGATTTTAAGTGGTTTATTGCCCTTTAGGATTGAGAAATATTCCTTAAGTGAGTTATGCTCTATTGATTCTTCACCTATACCAAAGTATTTGCTGTTATCTTTTCTTCTTATTCCTATCATAGCTAGGATAGTGAAAATAAGTGATGAAATTATTATCAGTGGTAGGAATTGCTTGTAAAACTCCATATTGTATTCGCCGATTCTAGCGAAAAGTACTCTTGTTACAAATATTTGACCACCTGTGAAGGCTATAATGCTAAAGATTGAGTCAAAGACTGAAAATAGTGGTCTTTGAGCTGGATCATTTGTAAGGGATGCTTGAGCAGCCTTGGTTACTGTTTGTTGGAATGAATACACAATTTTGTGGAAAATCAAACCAATAAATAGGGCCAGCATGGTTGGTATAGGTAGGTTGTGGATATTAAATAGGAAGATAAAAGATAAAATCAATCCTAAGTTAGATAAGAGCATGATAGGTCTATAACGTCCCCACTTGGTATTGATATTATCAATAGCTACACCAATGGCAGGGTCTATAAGACCATCAAATAACCTAGCTAGTCCTAAAACGCTTGCTATGAGCACTGTTGTTAAACCAGCAATACCTGTTGCATAAAAGCCTAAAAAACCATAAGCGAAAAGATATAGGTTTGATGCACTGTTATTTAGTGAAAACAGGGCAATTTCCCACAACTTCGCCTGGTGATAGGCCGAGGTCTCATGACCGTCTACAATTACTTTCTTGTCTGTCATTTTTTTCTCCTAAAGAAATATTAGCGGTTTTGCGTAAAATTATTATGTATCAATGGGCTTAAGGCCTATAATTCTAGCGATGTAACCGCTTACGATACTTATAGTATATTACCTATTTTAAGCCTTGTCAAGCCTTTTCCTAGAAAAATAACAAAAGTTAAAATTTAAGTAAAAAAAGAAAATTATATTTAGGAAATCGATAATTTATATTCATCAAGGTTTAATTTTAGAAAGAGATTGCGATTTACAAGCAAAGACTTAAAAGCGTGCAAAAAAAGAGTAAGCTAGCTTGCTTACCCTTTGATTTATGATGAATTTATTATACTTTCTTTAAAAGAATTATTAGATTAAAGCTCTTCAAGATATTTTTCGTACTGGTCCTTCCAATATATCTCATCTTCTTCGTTTATCTCTCTGATTATCTTAGCGGGATTACCACCGACTATGGTCATGGCTGGTACATCTTTTGTGACTACTGACCCTGCTCCTACTATTGCTCCATAACCTATTTTAACTCCAGGAAGGAGTGTTACAGATCCTCCTATCCAGGCCTTATCTTCTATTATTATTGGTTTTGCCTTTTGGATACCCTTAACCCTAATTTCTGGATCTATGGGATGGATGGCTGTGTAGATGCCGGTGTTTGGTCCTATTAGGACGTGATTTCCTATTATTATTTTGCCTACATCTATCATGGCTACTCCGAAGTTTATGAAGGAGTTTTGGCCTATTTCGATGTGATTTCCATAATTGCACCTGAAGGGTGGGAGGATTTGCGAGCCTTCACCGATTTTTCCTAGGATATCTTTAAGATTGGCCTGCATTTCTTGGTAGGATTTTGACTTATTGAATTTTAATAATTTTTCCCAACAGGCTGATAGGGATATTTGGAGATCTTCATCTACCTTATAAAGGTCGCCTGCTTGCATTTTTTTTCTATTTGTCATATCTACAATATACATCTTAGAAAAAATATGACAATTGCCTTTTTTATTAGTATGATAATAAAATTAGATTAGATATATAGAAAGGTTGACTTATGAATAGGAAAGTAAATTTATTGACAGGGGAGATTAGGCCTACCCTCCTTCGCCTGTCCTTGCCGCTTGCCCTTACTGCCTTTATTCAGATTGCCTATGGTTTTGTAGATACGATTTGGATTGCTAGGCTTGGTACTGATGCTGTGGCAGGTGTTGGGATTGCAGGCTTTATTTTTTGGATTGGAAATTCTATTGTCCTTATTCCTAAGGTAGGGATGGGAGTTTATGCTTCCCAGGCCTATGGGTCTGATAGGGAAGATGAGACGATTAGGATTATTAATAATGGCTTTATCCAGGCTCTTATTATGGGTCTTGTTTTTACAACTTTTTGCTTGCTTGTAAAGAATGTTTTTATTGAGTTTTATAAGCTGGGAGATGTAGCTGAGGCTTGTGCTAAGGATTATTTTTTTGTTGTGGCTCTTGGTATGATTTTATTTTTCATCGGACCTATGCTTACTCAGTCTTTCACATCCTTGGGGGATTCCTTTACTCCTTTTGTGATTAATGCTGTTGGTCTTGTGATTAATATTATCCTTGACCCTGTTCTTATCTTTGGCTTTGGCCCAATTCCTGGACTTGGGGCTAAGGGTGCTGCAATTGCCACGGTTTTTAGCCAGTTTGTGGTGGTTGCTATTTATTTAATTGTTGTCTTTTCTAAGGATGGGATAATCAAGTCAGCCCTTAAGGAGATTGATTATAGGGAAAATTGGCAGCTTGAGATTTTTAAACTAGGTCTTCCTGCGGCTACACTTTCAGCCTTCCATGCGACTATTTCTATGGTTCTTAATAGGTTTATGTCATCTTTTGGACCAAAACCTGTTGCTGTTGCTTCAATCGGAGCTCAGCTTGAGTCTATTTCATGGAATACAACCGAGGGTATCCAGGTTGGGATCCAGGCCCTTGTGGCACAAAACTATGGAGCAAAAAATAAGGAGAGAGTAAGAGATTCTATAAAGGAATCCTTCAAACTTGTGGCCTTTATCGGCCTTGTAGCAAGCCTTGTCCTAATTATTTTTAGGTTTAAACTTTTCAGTATTTTTACACCTGGAGATGGGGAGGCAATTAAGCTTGGTGCTGCTTATTTATTTATTCTAGGTCTTTCCCAAGTCTTCATGTCTGTAGAAATTGGCCTGGCAGGATGTTTTAATGGAATGAGTGATACCAAGACTCCGGCGGCCCTTGGGGTCCTTTCAAATATCTTTAGGGTCCCTATAGCGATTGTCCTTATGCCTCTGGTAGGGGTCTACGGAGTGTGGATTGCTATGAGTGCTACCTCTATTGTTAAGGGCCTTTTGGCGACAAGCCTTATTTATAGGAAGCTTAAGAAATATTTGTATAAGTGAGATAAGACTTGCAAAAATAATAACTAATAATATAATTATGGTAAGAGAGCGACCTCTTATAAAGCCCTTGACATGCTCAAGGAATAAAGAGAATAGTGCGATTCTCCATGAGAATCAATAATTAAAAAAGGCAGTAGTTCCCAGCTACTGCCTTTTTTCTACTTGTTATTACTTTTATTTTCTATATATTTTTCAATATACTTGAAAATAATCGCTACTAACAAGGGAAAAAATAAATTTTCCAATAAGAATAGTGCTATCTCCATGATTATCACCTCTTTTTTAGGAGATGCTAATATTATATTATTAAAGAATGAATTTTAAAGAAAAGAATATGTTTGAATTTTATAAAAATAAGCTTTCTTCGTAGAAGAAAAGGTTTACAGAATTGTTTTTTTGTAATATTATAATAGTATACATAATTACAAGGAGGACTAAGTGAGAAGTATTAGATTGCCTTATGGCAAAGAATTTATAGAAAAAGAAGTAGATGATAAGGTTTTTGTCCTTGAAAGCGCTGCTCATACATATAAGGCTGCCAAAAGCCAAGAGGACTTGGTAAGGGATGCCCTAGAAAATCCAATCGATTCAGAAAAGCTAAGAGATTTAGCCAAGGGCAAGAATAAAATTACTCTTATAACATCTGACCACACAAGGCCAGTACCATCAGCTATTACCCTTCCGATTTTGCTTGAAGAAATTAGAAAGGGAAATCCAGATGCTGATATTACAATCCTTATAGCTACAGGCTTCCATAGGCCAACTACTAAGGAAGAGATGATCTCTAAATTTGGCAAGGAAATTGTTGAAAATGAAAAAATCGTAAACCACATCTCATCAAAAGATGAGGATATGGTTGACCTTGGAACCTTGCCATCTGGCGGAAAATTACTTATTAATAAAATTGCTGTTGATTGTGATTTGCTTATTTCAGAAGGCTTTATCGAGCCACATTTCTTTGCAGGTTTCTCTGGAGGAAGAAAGTCAATACTTCCAGGTGTTGCTAGCCAAAAGACTGTATTTGCCAACCACTGCTCTAAATTTATTGCAAGTGATTATTCAAGAACAGGAATCCTTAAGGAAAATCCAATCCACAAGGATATGGAATATGCAGCCAATAAGGCAGGCCTTGCCTTTATATTAAACGTTGTAATAGATGCCGATAAGAAGATAATAAATTCCTTTGCAGGAGATAAGGTGACAGCCCACGCTACAGGTTGTGAATTTGTAAGGAAACTTTCTACTGTTGAAGGAGTAAATGCAGATATTGCCATTACAACAAATGGTGGTTATCCGCTTGATCAAAATGTCTACCAATCAGTCAAATCAATGACAGCGGCAGAAGCGGCTGCAGCTGATGATGGGGTTATCATCGAGATTTCAAGATGTAATGACGGCCATGGTGGTCAAAGCTTCTATGAGACCTTTAGAGATGCCAAAAGCCCTAAGGAAGTAGAAGACAGGGTCCTACAAATTCCAATGGAAGAAACAATAGCAGACCAATGGGAAATCCAAATCCTTGCAAGAATTCTAGTTCGCCACAAGGTAATATTTGTAACTGACCCATCAAACAAAGAACTAATTGAGAATATGCATATGGAATATGCAGAAAACTTAGACCAAGCCCTAGCAAGAGCTAAAGAAATCAAGGGAGAAGATGCCCGTATAGCCTTCGTGCCAGATGGGGTATCTGTAATTGTTAATAAAAAGAAATAAAATGAGATATGCAAAAGACCGGCTAAAAATAGTCGGTCTTTGTTACTTATTTTAGATTTTCTATATTTATTTCTACTATTGTATCCATTACTAGGTCGGCTTCTTTTTTTATATCTGCCCATTCGTTCTCATTCCATGGGAAGTCCTTAAGGCCTACTGTCTTTATTCCTTCCTTGCCTGCAGCCTTTATGGCATAAAGGGCGTCATCAAAGAGGATACAGTCGGATGCCTTGGCTCCATGTTTTTTAATAGAATAATGCCAATAGTCTGGGTCTGATTTTTTCATATCCAATAGGTCAGGTGTGGCGAAAAAGTCGAAATAATCAAAGATTCCTAGCCTTTTTAGGGCCATTTCTAAGTAAGGATAGGGAGTAGAAGATGCTACTGACATTGAAAATCCAGCATCCTTAAGTTTTTTGAGAATTTCTTTTGCTCCTTTTTTTGGCATAAGGGTATTTTTATAACCATCTGTAATTATGTCATCAAAGTGGTCCATGACTTCTTGGGCTGTCATATCTTTGGCTATTTCATCGGCTATATAGACGCACATAGCCTCAAAGGATAGGGCTTCGATTTTGCCTTTTTCTTCTTTTGATAAATCCTCGAGCCTAAAGCCATATTTGGAAAAAAGTTTATTTTGTGGCTCGATCCATATGTGCATTGAATCAAGTATTGTTCCATCTACGTCAAATATTAGTTTTTTCATTAAGGTCCTTTCTATTTTGTGGGTGATTTGCTGCTTATATATATTTTATAGGATTTTTATAATAAAGGCAATTAAAAACAGCCTAAACTTTCGATTAGACTGCAATTTTTAATATGGGATAGCTAGGGCATTCATTGTGCCGACAGCTAATTGTTCAAATGATCTGTGGTTATTTTCAAAGGCTGGTGAATATCTATTGATAAAGGACTTATAAGATGTGTAGCCCTTGTTTGCATAGCCTTCACGCATTAGTTTAAAAAGGACCTCGACCCCTGCTTCAACTGTTGGTGGGTTGATCCATTTAGATCTGCCAGCGTAAGCATAGCCATATTCAGAACCATAGCCGCCCTTGTAATAACGGATAGATCCGAAATTGTATTTTCCGCCTGCAGGATTTTTGCCGAAAGTTGTTTCCTTAGCGATTTGTCCCATGAATATTCCAACGTTGATGCCGTATTTTTGAGAATATTTCATGATTGTATCACCATGTCCCTTAAGAGCTGAATAGTGACCTCTCTTTTCTAGGAAACGGTCAATGTAGGCTCCGTCAATATGGTCAGGGTTTTCGGTACGGATATCAAAATTTGAAATAATACCTTGTCTGTAGCCTCTCCAAGCAACTCTGCCTGGTTCATCTTCATTACCTGTTGCATTCTTGCTTGTGCCAGTGATTTTTATCCTATCAGGGTGATCTTCTTCTTTTTTTTCTTCCTTTACATCAACTTCGTTTGCTTCCTTATAAAGGGTAGGTTTGATGATGGTTTGTTCTAAGTTTTCTTGGCCTTTTTCGCTAGATTCTTTAATTTCTTCTATGTCAAGGCTAGTTTGGTCATAATAAACTACTGTTTCTGCCTTTGTAGCTGTTACATCTTCTGCAGCAAAGGCTGGTTTTGTCAGGCTTGCAAAAAATATTGCTCCTGCTATTATGTATTTAAAATTCTTCATATTATCTCCTAATTTCTTAACGATAGTTTATATTCTATACCATATTTATGGAAATGTCAACAAAAGAATTACAAAATATTTACAAATAGTTTACAAATACTAATAAAGACCCTATATTTAGGAGTTAAATATTACAAAATAAATATTTATATAAATGATTTAACTTGAAAAGTATTGGAAATGTTATATAATCTTCTTAAGAGAAGCGACCTCTTTATCCACCAAAAAAGCTCCTTGATTAAATCAAGGAATAAGAATACTAGAATTCTCCATGAGAATTAAAGACAAAAAAGGCAGTAGTTCGTACCTACTGCCTTGTCTTTTACTTGTTTTCTTTCTTATCATCTAAATAATTTTCAATATATTTATAGATAAGGGAGACTAACAAGGGAAAAAATAAATTTTCCAAAAAGAATACTAGTATCTCCATGATTTTCACCTCCTTTTTTAGGAGATAGGAATACTATATTGCTTAACTATTAATTTTAAAGAGAGGATTATAATGAACATACTTTTAGACTTATATATAACTTTTTTTAAAATTGGCCTTTTTACCTTTGGTGGGGGCTATGCTATGCTGCCCTTGCTTGAAAAGGAATTGGTTGATAAGAAATCACGGGCCACTAGCGAGGAAATCCTTGATTATTATGCCATCGGCCAGTCGACACCTGGGATTATTGCTATAAACACATCCACTTTTTGTGGTTACAAGATGGCAGGCGACCTTGGAGGCCTTATGGCAAGTCTTGGTTTTATTAGCCCATCTGTCATTATAATTACACTTATAGCAGGTTTTCTTAAGAATTTTTCCCATATTGTCTGGATCCAGCATGCTTTTTCCGGCATCCGCATAGCTGTGTCTGCCCTTGTTTTGTATTCAGTAATAAATATGGTGAGGAAAAATGCCAATACTAGCATAAAATTTTTAATCTTTATCCTTACCTTTTTGGCTATTGGAGTCTTTGACTTATCTCCAATTCTTATTGTAGTAATCGTAGCAGGCCTTGGTATAGGACTTGGGAGGATGAAAAATGCTTAGACTAATGTGGGAATTTTTTAAGACAGGACTTTTTGCAGTAGGTGGGGGAATGGCGACAATTCCCTTCCTTCAAGACATGGGAGAGAAGTACGGATATTTTACAAGCGAAGAGCTTTTGGATATGATTGCAGTTTCAGAATCTACACCAGGGGCTATCGGTATAAATATGGCAACCTATGCCGGCAACAAGGCCTACGGTCCTCTTGGTGGAATTTTAGCAACCCTTTCCTTAATTGCAGGACCTATCATTATAATTTTAATAATTGCAAGGATGATGAGTAAATTCAAAAATTCAAAGCTAGTGGCAGATTCCTTTTCTACCCTAAGACCAGCTACAGCCGGCCTAATACTTGGTGCTATGGCATCAGTCCTTGTCATAACATTATTTGACCTAGACTTATTTAGGCAAAGCGGAAACATAATAGATATAATAAGACCCTTACCTGTTGTGCTTTTTGCTATATTTTTAGGAATCATGTTTAAATTCAAAAAACTCCATCCCCTATGGATCATAGGAGCTGGAGCCTTGTGCGGGGTAATCTTTGCCCTTTAAATAATTTTTAAAATCTCCATGACCAAGGGATCCCTGGTCATGGAGATTTTTTATAATTTTATCCTTAGTGACCTTAGGAGGATTTTATCGATATTTTTTAATCTTCCCTTTATTTTTATGAAGGTTGCGGAAAAGATTCCAAAATCATAGGTGGTTTTGCATGCTTCTTTTATAGTTTTTTCTGGTCTGATGACTTTAAAACTATCTTCATCCTCGCTTTCTCCGATTAGAAAGCTTATATCTTCTAAGGAATCAGTTGAAATTACTTCTATTTGGCCAAAGACCTGTTGGGTGTCAAAGGCGAAGAAGGCTTCGCTTTCGTTTTTTGCTTGCCTTAGGGCAAAGTCTTCTATATAGGCATCTAGTCTGTATTTTTCTACTAGCTTGTTGATTTTTACCTTTCCATGATAGGTTTTTCCACAAAGGTCAAGACTTGATTTAGTTAGGCAGGAGTCATTTTTTATAAAATCATCTTCATCAAAATTATCATATTCTATATCCTTGCCATGGTAGATAATTTTCCCCTCATCATCTATTAGAGGTAGAGATTTGGGAAGAATTGGTTCTTCTCCTTCAAAAATTCCCATCTCATAGGTCATAAGCTTTGCACCTTTTTTTATATTTTTAATATAGAGATTTATAGGAATATTTTCATCTAAACTCTGATAGCTTGCAAAATCGTCGTCTCTATTTATTTCAACTAGGTTCCAAACCTTGGAGTCACGGGTGAATTTTTCTGGATAAGTCTCCTTGTCAAATGTCATAAGGTACTTGTCATATTCTACGCTTTGGCCTTTTTTAAATTCTCCTCTTGATTCTATTTCTATTTGAGCTTCTTGTAAATTTGCCCCGTAAGCTTTGAATGTAATAGGGCCTGCATCTATTGCTTCTATTATGGCAAGGAGCCTTCCTCCGTAGGCTTTTTTGTGCTTGGTTTTAAAGGGCTCATGGTCTGTTGCTAGACCTGAGTCTAGGGCGAGAAGCCTTGCGTTTTTAGAGACTTCTACAAATATTTCATCCCTTGTATCTGTTTTTATTTGGCCATTTTTATCGACAAGGTCGATTGCTATATAATTTATTTTTTCATTGCCGTCTTTTAAATAAGGATAAAAGGATTTTAGTTTTATGAAAGTTTCATATCCTGGTGTCCATATTTTTGACCTTCCCACTGTATTTTCTATTATATTTCCGCCCTTGTCATAGGAGATTGCCTCGATTTTTCCCTTTTCATAAGGTAGGTACCAAGTCATGTAGAGGGCCTTGTGACCACTTTCTCCTTTTAGTTTTTTGTAGGTAAAACCTGCAGGAGTTTTTACTTCCTCCATATATTTTTTGCCGAGAGATTGTCTCTTGCCTTTGGAGTCTGTAAAGATTAGCTCTACAGCCCAGGCGTTGGTATAGACTGTAAGAGGTACATTTTCTGTAAAAGATCCAAGTTCTTTGTCATTCCAAGAAGGCAGAAGGTGGGTGGTTGTATCCTTATCATTCCACTGGGCCCTATAAAAATAATAGGAATCCTTGGCAAAGCCGGCTGTATCGACTATGCCAAAGAATGAAGACCTTGGGGCTTTTTCCCCATAAGGATATCCTCTTGCTATAGCATTATAGGGGGTGGGTTCTCCTAGGTAGTCAAAGCCTGTCCGAACAGCCTCTCCCATTATGAAATCACGATTTATGACATCATACCGAGCCTCTGATGCGAGATTTCCCCAGGCGACCTTTGAATCATCAAAGGATGTTAGCATAAAATCTTCCCTCAAATCTCCTCCCAGCCTATCGTAGCTGGCCCTGGAGTTGATGGATGAGGCTGATTCCGATTGCCAAAGGATCCAATTAGGGTAGTCCTTGTGTATTTGGTCATATTTTTTGTTATAACAATAATTCAGGCCCACAAGCCCCTTGCTTTTTGTGATTTCTTCTTCGATTTCAACTAGGATTGGGTCATAGCCATCTCTCAGGGAGTTGTCCCCGATTGTTAGATGTCTTTTTTGGTCAATCTCCCTTGCCCATCTTATTAGATTTTTGGCAATTCTTGGATATTCTTTTCTCTTACTTTGATTAGTCCCACACATAAGTTCATTGCCCAGAGAATATGCGATTATGGCTGGTGAATTGTAGTCTCTCCTTAGAGTTTCCTTTAGGTCATATTCAGCCCAGGTCATTTCTTCTTTAGAATTTAAAAGATGGCTTGTGCCTATTTTTTTATCAAAAAACCTCGAATAATCATTGTAGTCGTTGTTTTTATCCATTATCCAGCCATCAAAGATTTCTTCGATTAGGAGGATGCCGTATTTGTTGGCTATATCGATTAGCTTTGATGAGGCAGGATTGTGGGTGACTCTTATGGCATTTGCTCCCATATCCTTCATTATGAGGACCTGCCTTAAAATTGCCCTATAGTGGTCAGCTGCACCCAAGGCTCCTTGGTCGTGGTGGAGGCAGACTGCTTTAAGCTTAATTGCTTTGCCATTTAATTTAAGACCGCTTTGACTAGAAGCTGATAAATACCTAAAGCCATAGTCGTTTGTAACCCTATCTAGGACTTGTCCATTTTTTTCTATGGTAGATTGAATTTTATAAAGATGTGGGGAGTCTGGTTGCCAAAGTTTTGGGTATTTTATTTGAAAATTGCTTTCTATATTCAAATCGTCTGTAGGATTTATTGTAAAATCCTCTGACTCATAAGTTTTGATGACCTTATTATCGTAAATGAGTTTGTGGCTTATCCTTATTTTTTCTTGGTTTTTGCTTTTATTTTCTAGATTGGCCTTGATTTTTAAAGTGACATCAGCCTTATTTTCCTCAAGACCAATGTCATTTATTTTTATTTCTTTAAAGTAAATGTCATCTGTAAGGATTAGGTCCACATCTCTAAAGATACCAGAACCTGAATACCAGCGACTGGTAGGGATTGGATTATCAACCCTTATGGCCAAGATATTTTCCCTATCGTAATAGAGAAAATCAGTAAGGTCAATCATAAAGGGTGCATAGCCGTGATGGTGGCTGGCAAGAAATTTCCCATTTAGGTAAATGTCACAGTCGCAATAGATACCATCAAAGGCGATTAGGACTTGTTTTTTATTCCCTATATAAAATGACTTCCTATAAAGGCCGATGCCAGCTAATTTGTAGGCGGATTGGGCTTCACCTGCCCTTGAATAATTCCTATTAATCGAATAGTCGTGGGGGATATCTACGATCTCCCAGCTTGAATCATCAAAGTAAGGCTTGTAAAAGCCAGGAGCTTCTCCTAGGGCATGGCGCCAATTTTTATTTAATTTGTAAAGCCTCCTACTTGTGTCGATTTTTTCTGTAAAGTGTTTAGTTTTCATAAGCTTCCTCGCTTGGTAAGAGATTTAGTTTAAAGCTAATCTTCTTTGCTTTTATTAAGTCTTGGTGGCTTATTTCTTTGGATTTCACCAGTTTTCCGTCTATTTCACATCTTTCTAGGAAGTTTTTGTGGGGATAATTTTCCTTAGTTTCAATTTCTAAAATATTTCCATTAGATAGTTTGACCTTCATCTTATCAAAAAATCCTATTCCAATTTGATAAGTCCCAGATCCTGGACAAAGTGGGTAGAAGCCCATGGCTGAGAGGATGTACCAGGCTGCCATTGACCCATTGTCCTCATCTCCTGGGAAGCCATCAAAGCTATAGGAAAAATAATCCCTCATTAGGGTCTTGACTATAAGCTCTGTCTTATGATACTTTCCGATGAGATTATAAAGATAAGGCAAGTGGAAGGATGGTTGGTTGGAGATGGCGATTTGGCCTAGGTGGGCATCATGCATTTCAACCATCTCGTGGATGTCATAGCCGTAAGAGCCTACATGGTAGGTCGAATCAGCATTTGCTATTTCATCTAGTCTTTTTTCAAAAGCCTTTTTTGAGCCAAAAAGCTCTATAAGTCTTGGAAAATCGTGATAGGTGTTGTAGGAATTTTGGTAGGCAGAGCCTTCTGTATAAGGGGAGCCCCAGGCAAGGGGGTCAAAGTCTTTTATGAAATTGCCATCTTCATCCTTGGCCCTTAAAAATTTGCTTTCAGGATCAAAGAGCCTTTCCCAGCTTCTAGAATATTTGTAATACTTATCTGCTAGGTCACTTTTTCCGCAAAGTTCAGCTACCCTTCCTATAGAATAATCTGCAAGAGAATTATCAAGGCTCTGATTTACAGATTCATGAAAGCTTGCAGGAACATATCCATATTTCCTGTAGGTTTTGGCCTTATAACGACCGTATCTGTCATCATCTGATTCTTTTTCTGCAGTATCAATCATGGCCTTTAGGAAATCTTCTTTCATATGACTTCCTATGCCCTTTGTTAGGCAATCTGCAATCACATTATCAACTAAAGTCCCTGGCATGAGGCCTCTTTCATCTGGTGATAGCCACTTTGGCAAAAATCCTGTATCCCTATAGAAATTTAAAATTCCTTCAAGAATTTCCTCCAAATCATCTATGGCAACTAGACTTAGGAGGGGGAAGAGGGTCTTTTGCCCATCCCAAAAGCCGATATTTGTATAAAATTTGCCAGCTTTTACAGATTTTGACTTGGTGTCATAATAGATTGGATTTGATTTTTCGTCTTTCTCATAAAATTTCATTGGAAAGAGAAAGGCCCTGTAAACTACGTGGTAGAAAAATTTCACCTGGTCTATTTTTCTGTAAGGGGTAAATTTTAAGAATCCATCCTTATAACCTTCGTGGACTAGGCTAAATTTATCAAAATACTTATCCCATGTCTTTTTTGATTTTTTTAGGAATTCTTCTAGTTTTTTTGGAGATCTCTTGTAATTTAATTTAGCTTGGCCTGCTGAAATAAAGGAAGTTGCAAAAATTATTGAAAACCTATCTCTACTTGGCTTTACATAGTAGACATCTCCTTCTTTTTTAAAGTCAAAATCTACATCGAGTCCAATCTTTATATACATTTTTAAATTTTCATCTTCACAACCTGCATAGTTTATGACATAGCCTTCTATAAAATCTGAAGACTTATCGAGTGTAAGGCCATCTGCAAAGATTTTAAATGAAGAAACCCTATCAAAATTAATTATTCCGGAAGAAGTATCCATAGATGCTCTAAGCCTTGAACCATTTTTGTAAGAAATTTCTAGAAAATTTGGTCTAAAGATAGACTTGTCCTTGTCATAAATATTTTCCTCATTATCAAATATAGGAGAGATTTGAAAATGCGAAAAATCACCCATCCATGGGCTTGGTTGATGGGTTAGACGAAGGGCAATCAAGTTTTCATCTTCAGGATGAAAGAAAAAGCTGGGATCATCCCTAGTCATTGGCGTCAAATAATTATTGCCATGGGGGATGCCACAAAGGGGGAGGGTATTGCCGTTTGAAAATTCCCTTGTTGATGCGCTTCCTATTCTGGTATCCGTATATCTTATGTCTTTTAAAATTTCATCGATAATTTTCATGAATCTGCCTTTCAAATATTTATGTCAATTCCTTAGATGTTTATAATAATTCTAACAAGAAAAGGTTTCCTTGTAAAGAAAAAATCAATTTTAGAAATAAAAATACCAGCCTGGCTCAAGCCTGACTGGTATAAAAATTTATCTTATTTTTTTCTTATGATTTTTCCTATTTCACCTAAAACTAGTGGGATTAGGGATAGGATTAAGACTGGGATCCATTCCCATGTGAAGGATACTATCTCAAAGAGTTCTGTTAAGACTGGTACATACATTACTACTAATAGTAGTGAGAATGA
The DNA here is from genome assembly GCF_026131715.1 of Anaerococcus sp. NML200537. NCBI lineage: Bacteria > Bacillati > Bacillota > Tissierellia > Tissierellales > Peptoniphilaceae > Anaerococcus > Anaerococcus sp. NML200537. The sequence continues at coordinate 73,116 of NZ_JAMXSL010000008.1, forward strand.
TAAGAGTACTGCCTTAATTAGGTTAGGGTTTGTTGCAAAGCCTAATTCTTTGAGGGTGTATTTGGTACTTCTTACTGAGAAGGCCCTTAATAACTCTGATGTGATTAGGGTTGCAAATGCCATTGTGTGAGCACCTTCTATAGAATCTGGGAAGATCCATTTTAGTCCTACTATATAGGCAGCTAGAACTGCTATTGTTATATAGATGGATTGCATTATAAGGTTAGTTTTTACTTCACCTGAGATGATTGACTCTCTTGGATCTCTTGGTGGCTCTTCCATAAGGCCTGGTTCTGCTGGTTCAACACCTAGAGCTAGGGCTGGGAAGGCATCTGTGACTAAGTTTAGCCATAGAAGTTGGATAGGGGTAAGTGGGCTTGGAAGGCCTAGAAGTATTGATATAAACACTATTAGGACTTCGGCAATGTTACATGATAAGAGGAAGGATACAAACTTTTTGATATTTGCGAAGATTACTCTTCCTTCTTCTACTGCATTTACAATTGTTGCGAAGTTATCATCTACTAGGATCATGTCTGAAGCATCTTTAGCTACGTCTGTTCCTGTTATACCCATTGATATACCAATATCGGCATTCTTTATGGCTGGAGCATCGTTTACTCCGTCCCCTGTCATGGCTACAACATTGTCATTGGCTTCTAGGGCCTTGACAAGTTGGACCTTATTTTCTGGAGAAACTCTGGCGAAAATCCTCTTTGTTTTGACGATTTCCATAATCTCCTCGTGGGTTTTATCGTTTAATTCAGATCCTTGCATAGCTTGATCACGGCTGTCAGCTATGCCAAGGTCTTTGGCTATAGCAAGGGCTGTTTCAAAGTAATCGCCTGTAATCATGATTACATCAATTCCTGATGCGTGACATTCTGCGACTGCTGCTCTTGCTTCTGGTCTTGGTGGGTCAATCATACCTGTTAGACCAACAAATACCATATCACGTTCGATATTTTCTGTTGTAAGGTCTGTATCAAGACTTTCTAGAGGCTTGAAGGCATAGGCCATTACCCTTAGGGCTTGGCTAGCTAGGTTGTTATTTTCATCAGCAAGCTCTTTTCTCTTTTCATCAGAAAATTCGATTAAATTACCATCAATTAGGATATTTGATGAATTTTTCATGATGATATCTGGAGCACCCTTGGTCATGGCATAGTATTTGCCGTCAAGTTCGTGGAAAGTTGTCATCATTTTTCTAGTAGAATCGAAAGGTATTTCTTGGATTCTAGGGTGTTTTTCGTTTAGATCTTCTTGGTTGATGTTCCATTTTTCGGCAAAGGTAAGCATTGCACCTTCGGTTGGATCACCTGTAATCTTGTATTCTTCGCCATCACGAATTAGGTTGGCATCATTACATAGAGATGCGATGGTCATTAGAAGCTTGATTTGGTCATCACTTTCTACGACTTTTTTGTTTTCATCTCTGATGTCACCTTCTGGCTTATAACCAGAACCTTCCACCTCGTATTCTTTGTCATTGGTATAGATTTTGGTGATAGTCATTTCGTTTTGGGTAAGGGTACCAGTTTTATCAGAACAGATAACTGTGGTTGAGCCGAGAGTTTCTACTGAAAGTAGGTTTTTAACAATGGCTTTTCTTTCTGCCATCCTATTCATGCCGATTGATAAAACTATAGTAACAACTGCTGTCAAGCCTTCTGGAATAGCTGCAACTGCAAGAGATACTGCTATCATGAAGTTTTCAAGTAAGTCTGCTCCACCTCTTAGGTAGCCTACTGCAAATACAGCTATACATACCACTATAACAAGGATAGCAAGGACCTTTGAAAGTTTTTTAAGTTGGTTTTGAAGAGGGGTATCCTTATCTTCAACCTCATCCAGACTTGTTGCAATCTTACCAATTTCTGTATTTGATCCTGTGCCTGTAATAAGGCCGATACCGTGTCCATAAGTAACTATAGATGATGAGTGAGCGTAGTTTTCCCTATCGCCAATACCTACATCTTCATTAGTTGTAAAAGATGCATCCTTTTCAACAGCTACTGATTCACCTGTTAGAGAAGATTCATCTATCTTAAGGTTAGATGTCTCAATAAGTCTCATATCAGCGGGTATTATATCACCTGTTTCAAGGACGACTATATCTCCAGGGACAAGGTCCTCAGCCTTAACATGGCCTCTTTTGCCATCACGAATAACAGTTGCCTCAGGCGAACTCATCTTTTGTAGGGCTGCTACAGAATCCTCAGCCTTACCCTCTTGGATAATTGACATAATTGCGTTGATTACAACGATTGCAATGATAATCGCACACTCGATGGCATCACCTGTGAAAGCTGAAACAATAGCTGCTGCTATAAGTAATAAAACCATAGGATCAGCGATTTGTTCAAAAATTTTCTTCCAAATAGACTTCTTATTAGACGACTCAATCATATTTGGGCCGTACTTTTCAAGTCTAGCAGAAGCTTCAGATGAAGTTAAGCCACGTTTGGGATCAGTGCCGTGTTTTTTAACTACTTCATTAATACTGCCTTTGTAGTCCATAATTCCTCCTAAATAATATTGCAAAGGTATAAAAAAAGCGGAGCTTGTGGCAATTTGAAATTCAAATATACCAGCTCCGTCTTGCCACCACAAGGGTTTATTTAACCGGGATAATCCGTGTCTTGACGATTAAATAATTGGGCTACTCCCTTTTGCTAATAACATTATATATTAAAAGCAAGTAAAAATCAATCATTATCCTTAAGATTAAACTTTTTTCTTAAAATAAATTTGCTAAGGGCAAATAAAAGCAAAAAGTAAAAGATAAGTGAGATTATTAGAATTATAGAAAGAATATTTCTATCAATTTCTAAATAGATTAAAATAGGAATTATGATTCCATAAAAAATCCCACCGAGGCAAATAGCCAAAATCCCAGCAAACTTATTACCAAATCGCCATGTGTCCTTAGAATAACAAGCTTCCCACACATGAAAACCCACAGTCATATCAGGAAACTTGCTATGGAAAAATATAAAAAATATACCAATATAAATTGAAAAAATTAGCAACATCAAATCGCCAACAATAACTGGACCCAAAAAATCACTCCTTTTTATCCTTGATAAATTAAATTAGCTTAGGGAGCATCTCCCTAAGAACTTCTTTTATTAGTATACTACTTATTTGGGTTTTATTATCCAAGATAATATTATTATAAAGTATTTTTCTTCGTAATGTCATCTCATAATAAATTATTGTCATCAAGCTGATGACTTCGCCAAAGGGGGAGAGCCAAGGGAACGTTCCGCATGTGTAGGACTCCCCAAAAGTTGTAGCTAGAAAAGAGGCTGCAATGAAAAAATATAGTTTAGAATTAAAGAAAAAAGTAATAAAAGAATACGAAGAAGGCGAAATAAGTTTAAATAAATTAGCAAGAAA